>CAZZAQ010000130.1:5295-7493 GCA_964652165.1 uncultured Bifidobacterium sp. | reverse complement strand
TCGTCCACTAAGAACATTGAGGAAGGTGAGCGCTTCAGGAGGTCGAGGGCTTCTGCGAAGGTAAGGATACGCGAGCGGCTGGCTTCCCACTCCGCTTCGCACGCTCCTCCAGTCTCCGAGTTAATTCCATGCAGCGCTCGACCTCTTTCGCACGCTCCTCGATTGAGGCTGGTGATAAGCTGCCAGTCCCAGTTTTGGATAAAAGCGGCTCGGGCTTGTAGCGGTGATTGTTCGCGAGCACCTCCTCCATCAGGTCTTCCGCCGTCAGGTGCTCCAGCAGATCCAATCGCAGTTTCATCAGCCATAAACTAATCCCGGCTCGCAGCCGTCGCAAGACACCTTTTCAAAGCAACCCCTCCCGCCGCCGCAACCACCACTCGGTCCCGAGCAGCCCGACCATCGCCGCCATCACCCACCAGCGGTCCCAGACCGGGCGCTGGCGGTGGGCCAACTGGCGGGCGGCTTCCCAGCGCCGCACGACCTCCGGCATCCGGGCAATGTCGTTGGCCGTCACGGTTTGGCCGCCCGACAGCTGCGCCAGGCGCCGCATCGTTTCAGGGTCAGCGCTGAGGTCGCGTTTCTCGACGGAGGCGCTCAACACCTCGACGCTCTGCGACAGCTCGGCCGGTTTGCCGAGGTTGTTCTTCAAGGTCACACGGTAGGTGCCGGGCGCGAACGGGCCGGCCTCGGCGACGAAGTTGTCGCCCCGGGCGCGCGGGCCGACTTCGACGGAGCGGCCGGCGCCCTCGATGAGGAGTTTGGGCTGATAGATGGCAGGGTCGAAGTTGCGCGTGGCGATGAGGAATTGCATCGGTTGCTCGCTGTTGTAGTAGCGGCGAGCGCTCGTCAGCGACACGTCGGCGCCGGGGAGGAACTGGCTCCCGCTGAGCAGCCACTGGAGCAGCGAAATCCAGAAGCGTCGATAAGCGACTTCGCTCTCCTCCTGGCCGGACTCGCGGAAGGCCCAGCGCCAGAGGCCGCTGGCGTTGAGACTAAGCGTCTTGCCCTGGCCGTAACGCTGGTATGCGACGAGCACGGGGCCGTCGGCCTTGTCGGCGGCGATGGCCAGTGAGACGGCGAGGGGCTTCTCGCCGAGGGTGACGCTGGCGTGGTCGAGTGCCGGGAGGCGTTCGAGCAACTCGTCGAGCGTCCCGGCGCTGCCAAGGTCGAAGATCGGATTGTCCCGGCCCGCTTCGGTGGGACGGAGCTTCACGCCGGGCGCGCTGCCGCTGCCCCAGGCGACCGGCTCGAACTTCGCCAGCGGCTGGAAGCGTCCGCCGTAGGGCTTTCCGCGAGCGAACACAACGCTGCCGCCGCGCTTGGCCGTAAAGTCGGTGAGCAGGAGTTCGGTGGAGTTATCGAAGAACGCCTCCGCGCCGCGGCCGAGCACGATGACATCGAAAGCGTTCATGGCCTCGGCCGTGCGAGGGAAGAGGTCGCGCTCGACGCGGGTCTCGGCGCCGGTGGACGAGAGCACGGCGACGTGGCGCTGGGCGTTGAGACGATAGACGGCGGTCAAATCCACATTCGCGTCGCGCTTGAGGCCTTGCACGAGGAACTTGGTGTCCCAATGCGGCTGGCCTTCGGCGACGAGCACGCGGACCTTCTCGCCGACGCTGCGGAGGAAGACCGCGCGTTCATTGTTCGCAGTGTCGCTTTCCTCGGGCTGCGGAAGGACACGGAAGGCGAAACGCTGCTCGCCGGCGCCGGGTGCCTTGACTTTCATCGACACGCGCGCGACGCCGTTCGTATCGGGGAGGACTTCGCGCGTCTCGATGACCTTGTCGTCGCGGAGGAGTTCGACATTGAAGCTGCGGTTGGGATAGCCGGCGGCCCGGAGCGTCGCGTTCAGCTCGACTTCCGCGCCGCTGAACGCCAGCGCTTCGGAGGAAGCCGTCTCCATCCACAGGTCGTGTTTGGCTACGGGGCCGCCAAGGGTCCAGGTCCACAACGGCACACTGCGCGCAAGCGCGAGTTGGGCGGCGTCCAGAGTGTCGGGCGTGGTGGCGCGACCATCCGAAATGAGCAACAGGCCGGCTTGGGCGGGGACGTCGCCGAGCTGGGAGACGACGCTCATGACGGCGGTGGCGATGTCGGAGGCGTCGCCGCTGGCTGCGCCGGGCGCGGAAAGTTTGGCGATGTCCGTGGGCGCCAGGTCGCGGTCGAAGCGGCGCAGGTCGAGGGTGAATTCTCTTTCA
>CAZZAQ010000130.1:4960-5285 GCA_964652165.1 uncultured Bifidobacterium sp. | reverse complement strand
GCGTGGCAAGCGTCGAGGCGTTCGTGAGAACGCGCAACGCGGCGGAGAGACGGGAGGCGTTGTCCACGTCGGCCGTCTCCATCGAGGCAGAAGTGTCCAGGAGGATGGCCAGTCTGGGCTTGCCGGTCCGTTCGCGCGGGAGGAAGGCCTGCGGGTTGAGTGTGACCCAGAGCAAGACGCCGACGAGGAGCGAGCGTGGGATCAGCAACGCCCCGGCGCGCCGCTCGCGCCACCACCGCACGAGGGCCAGCGCGAGCAATGCCAGCGCGACCGCGGCGATGAGCCGCCCGCTCCAAGGTGGCGTGTAGAGCCAGGTCATTTGGGG
>CAZZAQ010000130.1:4325-4950 GCA_964652165.1 uncultured Bifidobacterium sp. | reverse complement strand
AGGACGAAGGACGAATGAGAAAGGACGAAGGACGAAGCGGACGGTTGCGTTGCCCGGAACGGGCCAAATAATACAGCCCAGGGCAACGCCCTGGGATAACGGTGTTCGCAAACCGTTCACGCCCTGAAAGGGCAACATAATTACGCCCAGATGTTTCAATCCCACACATATCGTTCGTCGTATTCGATATCGTGGCGCTTGAGGAAGGCCCGGAATTCGTCCTGGAAGGACTGGCGTTTGTGGTGCTCCTGCTGGCGCTGAATGTAAGCCGTCACCTTCTTCACGTTGGACTGGCTTACCGAAAATGCGCCATAACCGTTCTGCCAATGGAAGCGGGCGAAGGCGCGGCCTCTGGTCTTGATCCATTTCGATGATCCTTTCTTCACCTGCTCCACGAGGTCAGCCAGGGTATAATTGCGCGATTGGGAAAAGAGAATGTGAATGTGATCCTCGACCGAGTTGATGAGAATGGCAGGCGATTCGTAATTCTTCAGGATGCCAGCGGTGTACCGATGGAGTTCCTCGCGGATGTCCTCGGTGAGGATGCGTTCGCGGTTCTTTGTCGAGTAAACGAGGTGGACAAGGATTTTGGCGAGGGATTGGGGCATGGGCGGGAGGAAGCTGG
>CAZZAQ010000130.1:0-4315 GCA_964652165.1 uncultured Bifidobacterium sp. | reverse complement strand
GCCCTTACAGGGCGTGGACGGTTTTGTCGGTCGTTATCCCAGGGCGTTGCCCTGGGCTGTATTATTTCGGCCCCTTCGGGGCGGAGCCTGCGGTCGCTGGGCGTGTGGGGCATGGTTGGATGTGGCGGTCGGCTGCTTTATTGTGCCCTTACAGGGCGTGATTTGTTTTGGTCGGCCGTATCCCAGGGCGTTGCCCTGGGCTGGATTATTTCGGCCCCTTCGGGGCGGGGAGAACCGACCCCAGTGCCGCCTGGTGAGGTTGGATTGGATAGGCTGGTAATACGTGAGCGTCGCCAGAAGGCCAGCAGCAACATTTCCAGCGCAAGCATCAGGGCGGCGGTAGCAGCCAACGCAGGCCAGAGCGGGCGCGTCTTGCCGGCGAACAACAAATCCTGCTCGTCGCGGATCACGCTGACAAGGGCGCCGGCGCCGGGTTTGAGGTTCTCCACAGCCAGGGGGCGGGTATCGCTTTCGCGGGGGTCGATGTTCACGGCGGCGGTGGCGACGATGCTGTCGGCTTGTCTGGCGGCGTAAGTGCCGGGGATACGAGCGGCGGGGAGGGAGAGGCGCGTGATTCGACCACTGGAGACGACCTTTGCCTCGACCGGCTGGCCCTCGGGATCGGTCACTTTCATTTCGACGTCGCCGGTGGTCGGCGCGTCCAGGGTCCAGGCGTTGCCGGGGGTGACGGTGCGTTCGTCGCCGCCGCGGCGTAGCGAGCGGAGCAACTCGTGCAGCAGCGCGGGGAACATCGGGCTGCCGACGATGTCGCTGGCGTCGGGCGTCAGCGGGAGGTTCGCAAAGACAGCGCTGCCTTTGCCGACCGTGCTGAGTGACAGGGCGGCGGAACTGTCGGGGTAAGTGAGAAGGATGTCGTTGGCGCGGCCTTCCACGGTCTGCGTTTGATAATGGCGGCGGAAGCGCAGCGTGGAAAAATCGGCGGCATCGGCATCGGCGAAGAGCCTGCGGGGACCGGCGAGGAGCGGGTCGCCCGACTCGCTGGTGACGGGGCGCAGGAGTTGAAAGGGCGGGGCAAGGGCGGGCGGCATCAGGCTGGGCGCGCTCGGGCCGTCGAGGAAGGCGATGAAACGGGCGCCTTCGTTGACGCGGCGTTGGAGGATGTCGATCGCTTCGCCGGCAAGTTGCGCGGGACTGACAAGGACGAAGACGTCGGCGGTCTCGAGAATACCGCGGTCGGTGTCGGCGCTGTGGCGGCGCGCGAGCGTGAAACCGGGCGCGCCCTGCGGGGACGGCGCAAGGGCGCGGGCGACGAACCACGCGGCGCTGCGTTGGTCGTCGGCGTCGGCGTCGCTGACGAGCAGCACTTGCAGGGCCTTTTGCACGTTTACGGCCAGGTGGCGGGTGTTGTCGTCGGGTAAATCGTCGGGCTGGAGAATGGCGCGGCCGGTGAACGGTCCAGGGCGCGCAAAGGTGACATTGAATGCCGCGTCGGAGGTACTGAACGGAGCGACAGTGACGTGAGCTTCCTGAGTCAGATCGGCGAGTTCAAGACGGACGGTTTCCTCGCGCGGACGCGGGGTGCAGTTGAAAACGGTGCAGAGAACTTCGGCCGGTTCGCCGGACACCGGTTCCTCGGGCGCAAGGCGGGCGGCGGTCAGGGCGACGTTTTCGATCAGCTCAGTGGTGACCGGGCGCAGGCGGGTAACGATGCCGGCAGGGAGTTCCTGGGCCGCCGACCAGTTGCTCTGCTGGAAATCGCTGAAGACATAAACGGCGCCGGAGCCGCCGAGAAGCTTTTGGGCGAGGGCGAGCGCGGCGGCGGGGTCGCCGAGTTCGTAAGTGGCCGTGGTCTTGACGAGTTCTTCGTGGAGCGCGGGGATGTTGCGCGAGAGGGCCGGGAGCAGCGGACGAGGCGTCGCGCCGACCAGGATGACGGCAGCCTCGCTGCCCGAATCGAGGCCGCGAAGAACATCGGCGGCCTCGGCCTGGGCGCGGGCGAAGAGCGGCACGCCGTGCTGGACCGCGCGCATCGAGAGCGAAGCGTCGAGGACAAGCGCGACGCGTCTCGCGGCCTCGGCGGAGGTCGCGGCACCGGTGGGCTTGAGGAACGGCCTTGTGAAAAGCAGCGCCAGGGCGAGGACGGCCAGCGTGCGGAGCGTCAGGAGAATGAGCGTGCGTAGGCGGTGGAGCGATTGCTGTCCAGCGCAGGCTTCGACGAGAAATTTGAACGGCGGAAAGGCGATGCGGCGGGGGCACGCGCGGGTCAGGTAGTGGATGAGCACCGGCAGGCCGGCAGCGAGCAAGCCGAAGAGCAGCCAAGGATTTGTGAAGCCGAGCCAGGTCATGGAATGACGAATGACGAATGATGAAGGGCGAGGGAATGACGAATGACGAATGACGAATGAGCAAGCGGGCGTAGGTCACGACTGCCGCGAGAAGGCGAGCCGCGACGCGGCGAAATAATACAGCCCAGGGCAACGCCCTGGGGAACGGGCACGCGCAATTGAGCAAGCCCTGTAGGGGCGAAACGTTCCGGCGCGAGGCCAAGCACGAAGCAGGGCGCCGATCTCGGTGAAATGCCGTGGTAGGGCGCGTCGCTCCGCGCGCGCCGAAGGGTCCGATTTCCACGGAAAGCCAGGCATTTTCCAGTCCGCACGCCGGCGCGCGCGGAGCGACGCGCCCTACCAATTTTGAACGCGGAGCGACGCGCCCTACCACTTATGAAATGGCTCCTGTTCGTCATTCGACATTCGACATTTGTCATCTCATCTCCCGCACGAGGAAGCAGTTCCTCAAGAACGCATACGGGTTGTCGGTCGTCTTCGCCAAGTACCAATCGCAACCGCGGGCCTGGCAGTGGCCTTGCACTTCGTTGAGGAACGTATCGAAGCGGCGGCGGTATTCGCCGCGAATCGCGTCCGGCTCGGTGTTGAAATGGCCGGGGGCCTCCGGGTCGGTGAAGCGGGCGGCGGCGACCGCCGGCAGGTCGAGTTCCTCGGGGTGCGCGAGGTGGAAGAGCATCACGTCAAATCGCGATCGGCGGAACAGGTCGATGGATTTCCAGAAGCTCCCGCCGGTGTCGAGGAAGTCGCTCAGTACGACGAGCACGCCGCGGCGTTTGGCGCGTTGGTAAACCTGATCGAGACAGGCGCCCAGATCGGTGCGGCCTTCGGCGCTGGCGCGGCTGAGGGCATCGAGGGCGCGCAACAGGTGCGAGAAGCCGGCGCCGGGCGGCAAATGATCGTGCAGCGTCGTGTCGGCCAGGGAGAGGCCGACTTCGTCGCCTTCGCGAATCACCAGGTAGCCGAGCGCGGCGGCGAGACGGGCGGCGTGTTCGAGTTTGCTCGGGGTCTTCTCCACCGCGCCGGCGAAGTCCATCGAGGCGCTTTTGTCGATGACGAGGTAGGTGAGCAGATTGCGCTCGGCGTCGTAAAGGCGGACGTAATGACGGTCGGTGCGGGCGAAAACTTTCCAATCTACCAGCCGAATGTCGTCGCCGGGGGAGTATTCGCGGTAATCGGCAAACTCGACGGCGGTGCCGCGGTAATGAGATTTGTGCGGGCCGGCGAATGTGCCCTCGGCCGCGCCGCGCGGCCGGAGGCGAACGTGGCGGAGGGCTTCCATCGCGGCGAGGTCGAGGAAGCGGTGTTGCGGCGAGGACATGGCGCCGGGTCAGGGATGACCGACAGGCGATGGCCGATAGCCAACCGGACGGGGAATGAGGAAGCTCCAAGGCCAAAGCTCAAAGTTCAAGGGAAGTTCCAAGTGCCAAATTCCAAAAACCAGAATTGCGGGCCAACTGGCACAAGGTCGCGCACCATGGACGATTGAAGCTTGGACCTTGGGATTTCTCTTGAGCTTTGAGCTTTGAGCTTTGAGCTTCGCCATAGTCACGCTCACTTCCCCGACGTTTCGACGAGATGGCGCACGATGGCGTCGCTCTCGATGCCCTCGCCCAGTGCGTTGTAGTTGGCCACGAGGCGATGGCGCAGCACCGGCACAGCCATGCGCTTGAGGTCGGAGATTTCGGGCGTCGGCCGGCCGTCGAGCAGCGCGCTGGCTTTGGCGGCGGTGACGAGGTGTTGGGTGGCGCGGGGACCGACGCCCCAAGCCACATAGCGTTTCACGTATTCGTCGGCTGACTTGTCCTTGGGCCGGCTGGCCGCGGTGATGCCAACCGCGGCTTCAAGGACGTGCCGGCTGACGGGCATTTGGTCGATGATGTCGATGAACTGGGTGAACTCCTCGCGTTTGGCCAGGGGCGTGAGGCCCGACGATTTCGAGCGGATGGGCAGCGCCGCGATGTCCACCTCGTCGGCGCGCGACGGGTATTCGACGTGGATGCTCAACATGA
>CAZZAQ010000129.1:0-9213 GCA_964652165.1 uncultured Bifidobacterium sp. | reverse complement strand
TAGTTTGATTTCGTTTGCGTCGGTGACACACCAGGCCAGTTCGCCGGCCCGATCCAGCGCGGCCGGCTTGGATTCCATAGGAGTAGCCGCAATAAAACTCAAAGCAGCGCAAAGAGAGAGAGAGAGAGAGTTGCGCCGTTTGCCCATTTGCGATCTGTGCGTTCTTTTGCGGCTTGAAATCCAGCGGCAGCGTGGGCTCAAGCCGCCCCGGAGCGCCGAGCTCCCGCCCGGCGCGAACAAGAAAGCCCCGACGCGGCGGTTTCGAGTTCCGGGTTCCGGGTTCCGGGTTTTTGGCCAACTCGGAACCCGGAACCCGGAACCCGGAACCTGACTCAAGCCCGGCCGGCAGTTGAAACACGCTTCGCTCACAGGAGCCAGTGTAGAGAGCGTGGCGCAGGAGTGTTAGCGCCAAACGAGCGAAACGAGCGAAACGAGCGAAAATCTGGCGGCCGGAAGGTGTCGCGTATTCACTGGTCGGCCTCAATCCGGCAAACGAGCCTCACGCAGAGGGCGCAAAGGACGCCAAGGCTAGGGAATGGAATGAGACGCTGTCTCCATCCAAAGGGTAACTGGCTTTTCGGATGGAACTCCAGCGACTGTCACTTTGCGGCCTTAGCGACCTTGGTGTGAGGAGAACTGCCGTTTTCAGGTTCAGTCTTCAGGGTTCAAAAAAAGGGCTTGTTGCCCAAACGCTCTGGCGTGGCCGGACTGAGCGACTCCTGACACGAAGCGGGTCACAGAGCCGCGCTCCGAATTATTTGCGGCCGGCGGGGATCCTGGCGGATTGCAGCGCAGTGTAAGGAACGCAGGAAGGCCTTGCGAAGGCGGACGGGTTCACCCATTGGGGAAGAGACTCCCTTCGCTAGAACCTGTGTACATCTGTGTTCATCTGTGGTTTCCGTTCTTTGCCTCAGGCGCAACAGTCGGATTCAGGTTGAACAGTCTGTCAGGCCCGCTTGAGTTTCGGCCCCTTGGGCGTGTCTTCGATGACCCAGCCTTTGGCCTTGAGCTCGCCGCGAAGCGCGTCGGCGCGCTTGAAGTCCTTCGCCGCGCGGGCGGCCTGGCGCTGCTCCAGCAAGGCGACGATTTCCGCCGGCGCTCCGGCTTCGCTTTTTCGGCCGAGGCCAAAGACGGAGTCCAGGCGCTGCCAGGCGGCAAGCCCGGCCGCCGCCGTGGCGGGCGAAAGTTGATTTGCAGCCAGAAGGCGGTTGGTTTCGCGCACCCACTCGAAGAGCGTGCCCCAGCCTTTGGAGACGTTCAGATCGTCGTCCATCGCGGCCGTGAATTCGTCGAGCAACTTTTGGTCGGGGGCGGCGGCGGCGTTGCCGGCCCCCTCACCCCAACCCTCTCCCCCGATGGGGGAGAGGGAGCCGGAGCGCCCGGCGCGTTCGTGAGCTGAGCGGGCCACTTCCGCGACCTTCGCCAGACATTCGTCAAGCCGCGCGAGCGCGGCGCGGCTGGCTTCGAGTCCGTCGAGGGTGAAATTGAACGTCTCGCGGTAGTGCGCGGAGAGGAGGACGTAACGGATTTCGCGGCCGGTGAAACCCTTGGCCAGCA
The DNA here is from genome assembly GCA_964652165.1 of uncultured Bifidobacterium sp. Taxonomy (GTDB): domain Bacteria; phylum Verrucomicrobiota; class Verrucomicrobiia; order Limisphaerales; family JADJPG01; genus DASTLJ01. The sequence goes on along the minus strand of CAZZAQ010000129.1, from coordinate 7,656 downwards.
GGTCGCGCAGCGTGAAGAAATTTCCCAACGACTTGCTCATCTTCCTGCCCTCGACGAGCAGGTGGGCGCCGTGCAGCCAGTATTTCACGAAACGCTGGCCCGACGGCTGCCAGCCAGCGCCTTCGCTCTGGGCAAGTTCGTCCTCGTGATGCGGAAACGCGAGGTCCTCGCCGCCCAGGTGCAGGTCGAAGCTGGGTCCGAGCAGTTTCATGCTCATGGCGCTGCACTCGATGTGCCAGCCGGGCCGGCCTTCGCCCCACGGGCTGGGCCAGAAGACCGCGCCGTCCTCGGGCACGCGGGCTTTCCAGAGCGCGAAGTCGGCCAAGGAATCCTTCGTGTATTCGTCGCTGGCCACGCGTTCGCCGACGCGCATCTGGTCGAAGTTCAGATTCACCAGTTGGCCGTAACGGCTGCCGCGGCCGCGATGCTTCTCGATGCTGAAATAGACCGAGCCGTCGGCGGCCTGGTAGGCGATGCCGCGTTTCATCAGCGCGTCGATGATGCTTATCATCTCCGCGATGTGCTCGGTGGCGCGCGGCAGGTGGTGCGGGCGCAGGCAGCCGAGGGTCTGGAGGTCCTCCAGAAAGGCCTCTTCATACTTCGACACCAGCTCGCGCAACGTCCCGCCCGACTCGCGCACGCGTTTGATGATCTTGTCCTCGACATCGGTGACGTTCATCACGTGCGTCACCGCATAACCGCGGAACTGAAGGTAGCGCCGGACGAGATCCGAAAAAGCGAACGTGCGAAAATTGCCGATGTGCCCGAAGTCATAGACGGTCGGCCCGCAGCAGTACATGCGCACGGCTTTGCCCGCCGGGTCGAGCGGGACGAATTCTTCGACGGAGCGCGAAAGGGTGTTGAATAATCTCAAGGCCATAGGGCGAACGCGGGCGCGAGCCTACTGGCCGAACCTCGAAAGAAAAGCGCAATCTGCCGCGCGGGCGCTTGTCCCGGAGGGACGCCTGAGAATAGCCCAGCGTTTCAACGCTGGGTTGGCGGCAGGTAATAACGCGAGTCCCGTAGGGACGGCTGAACGGTTAATTGAACGTGCCGTAGCGGCTCTCGGCCGTCCCTCCGGGACTTGAGAATTTATCGCTACGTTCCCGGCGTTGAAACGCCGGGCTATTTTCAATCTGTCCCTCCGGGACGAATGACTGATCGAATTGCCGAAAGGCAATAGTCTGAATACTTCGCACCTCGCATGAAACGACCACAGCCCGTAGCAGCCGACGTAAGGAGGCTCCATCTGAATTCGGTGAAGATCAGAGCCTCCTTACGTCGGCTGCTACCAGGTTCATGGCTGGCGGACGCGGGCGCTCGGTAGGGCGAGGCTCCTGCCGAGCCGTGACCAAATTCCCTCGCGCCCGAAGAAGAGAAGTGTGGGCTCCGCGGGAGCGTCGCCCTACCGGGTCCTTTACGGCTGGCGGACGCGGTAGAACTTCTGGGGCTTCTCGGCAAACTTCACGTCGAAGTCCACGTAGTCGAAGGGCATGGTGGAGACCTTGGTGGTCAATAGATTCGCCCAGGTGATCGGGGGAGCCAGGTTGGTGGTGGCTTGAAGGGTGAAAGTCTCGTTGGTGGTAGCCTCCACCCGCACGGTGAACTGGACATTGGGAAGCGTGGGAAGGATCCAGAGGCCGTATCGTTCAGCGGCCACATAGATCCGGTCGCTGACCACCGCCACGCTGCGAGGCCCTCCCCTGTTTTTGTAGCCACCCACGCGCACACAGTTTGTGGGGTCGCTTACGTCAATCACTTGCAAGCCTTCCTGGGCATCTGCCACGTAGGCGTAGCGCCCTGAGATAGCCACGCCGCGGGCAGTTCCGCCTGTGACAAACCCGCCTACGTTCGTGCATTCCATCGGATTACTCACGTCGATCACCTGCAAGCCATTCGTATCGTCTGCCACGTAGGCGTAGTTGCCCGACACCGCCACACTGAGAGCATACCCGATGGTGTCGCAGCGACCCTTGCGTACGCATGAGGTCGGGTTGCTCACGTCAATTGCCCACACGCCATAATAGCCGACGGCCACGTAGGCGTTGGTTCCTGACACGGCTACGTCCATGACATCCCCTATGAGGGTGTTGCAGTGACCGACGGGCACGCAGTTGGTGGGGTCGCTGACATCAATCACCAACATGCCCTCTTGCCCATAAGCCAAATAGGCGTAGCCTCCCATCACCGCCAAGTCCAGAACAGGCCAGTCGGCATCATATCCGCCCACAGGTACGCAATTGGTCGGGTCGCTAATGTTAATGACCTGCAATCCCGCACCGCCACACGCCAGGAAAGCGTGGTTTCCAGAAATCGCCACGCCGACGACACTCCAGTTGGTGCTCAAGCTACCCACTTGTACGCAGTGGGTCGGATTGCTCACGTCAATCACGGCCAAACCGTTTAAGCCTAGAGCCACATAGGCATAGTTGCCCGCCACTTTGACATCCAAGGCATTGCCGGGTGGAGGCGCAGGCCACTTGCCTTGAAGGAGCGGGTGCACGCTGGGCGGCGCGGCGTGGGCCGCCGCCAGGCCCGCGGCCAAACAGCCGGCGAGCGCGGCGAGACACACGCCGAGGCGAAGGTGGGAACGACGAGGCTGGATGGTCTCCATCGGATAAGTCGGGTTGGCCCGGGGTGTTCTCCCGGTGTCGTGAGGGATGGTTCTCATGGCATGGCGAAGTCATGGCAGGTTTCGCCCGCGGGCGGAAGGCGGAAGGCAAACCGATTTGAGCACGCGGGTTTGGGACAGCCCCAAAGGGGCCACAATAATACAGCCCAGGGCAACGCCCTGGGAACAGAGCCCAGGAAAATCGTTTCGCCCTGAAAGGGCAAAACAAGGGCGTCACGATTCAGACATTCAGCGCCCCCGTCCCGCGACCTCACTACGCTAATCACTGCCCTCAACGCCGTGCGCCGTCCAACTTGTTCAACGTCAGCCAAAGCTGGCTGCGGGACGGTTTGCCCTCCGCGCTGTTGAGGCTGTATTTGACTTCCATCTGCATCACGGGGCGGAGCGCGGGGATTTCGAGGAACACCGTCTTTCCGTCCGGCAACAAGCGGGCGCTTTTCACTTCCACTTCGTCGCGGCCCGGCTTGTCCGGGTGGGCGACGGACCAGTCCTTCGAGCCGTATTGGGCGGCGTAACGGTAGTTCCACTGTGTGACGCCGAAGCTGCCGGCGTCCTCGGCGCTGGCGCGTTCGAGCGGCTGCGAGAATGTGATCGCCAGGCCGTTGCTGTGCGCGCGCCAGGCGACCGGGAGAAACACCGGCTTGCCCGTGAAGCGCACGCGCTGGAGCGCGCCGTCCTTCGCGGCGCTGGTCTGCCAGCCGGTGCTGCCGGCAATGTAGAGACGCCCGTCGCGCGGGTTGAATGAGCCGCGATTCGGCCCCGAGAGCAGCCGGCCCGGCAGCGGCAGCACCGCGCCTTGCGGCACGCCGTCCACGACGTCGCGCAATACAAGCATCAACCCGCACCGGCCCCAGAGCAGATGAATCATGTGCTCGGAGAGCGGCCCCCACTGGCCGGGCGGCACCCAGACCCGGCTGCCGCTCGAATTGTCCACGCCGTGCGGAATCCAGCACAGCGGCGCGTCGTAGCCGAGCGGGCGCTCGGGCGTGACCTTCGGCCCGCCGTAGCCGTAGTAGCCGCCGGGCCTGGCTTCGGAGATTTGCGACGAGGGCGTCCATTCGCCTTGTTGCGGGCTGACGGTGACGATGGCGCCGTCGGGGCTGACGCCAAGGCTGTTCGCATAGCGCCAGCCGCTGGCGATGGTTTCCTTGCGCTGCCCATCGGCCGAGACGCGATGCACGCCGCGCGGATCGACATAGTAGAAATTGCCTGCCGTGTCCTGCTCCAGACAAGTGGCGAAGTCGTGGGTGCCGGTCGAAGTGTCGATGAGGCCGCAGAAGTTCTCGTAGTAATCCGCCTCGCCGTCGCCGTTCAAGTCGTGCAGGCGGGTGATTTGATCGCGGCCGAGCACGAACACTTTTCCGTCGCGCACCTTGAGGCCCAGCGGCTGAAAGAGGCCGGTGGCGAAACGTTTCCAGCGCAGGTCGCGCAGCCCCTCGTCGGCGCCCGTGACGCGCCAGACGTCGCCGTGGATGCTGCACACCCAGACCGCGCCGTCGGGAGTAAAGTCAACGCCGGCGAGGAACATCAGCGCCTTCCACGGGTTATCGTAGGGCACGGTGAGCGTGTCGACCGCCAGGATGTCGGTGTCCAACCCGCGCTGGCCGGTGGTTTTGAGTTCGGGCAGCCAGCGGGCGGGGCCGGGCCTGGACAGGGAAGCGACATCCTCCATTTGTGTAAGTTCAGATTCAAACCGGGCAAAGGTCGTCAGTTCGTACTTGGATCCGGACCACAACAGCAACTTAACGCGTTCGCTGGCGGTATGTGGCGGAATGGACGCGATGATTTTCCCCCCATCGCTCTGGAGTTTCGTTCCCGAACCCACGGCCGCGATGGCCCACCGGTTGGTTCCGAAAACGCCAATCGCCCGCGCCCGCTTTTCCGAGGCTACAAACGAAATTTCTCTGCTGTCCGTCGTGGCGGCCACAAGGCGCATCTCCAGATCCGATGGCGCCAATTCGAGGGCACGGGAAAAAATCGTCAGCCCATGGTGCTGCTCCAGCCACGGCGAATCGAGCACGCGCACGCCGCCGACGGTGTATTCGAGCACGACGCGCTTGCCGTTCAGGTGCAGCCCCAGGAAGCGGTTGCTCGCGCCCAGCCACGCCGGCCCGGCCGCCGTGCGGAAGGCGATCGTGCCGTCCACCTTCGGCGTCTTGATCAGCCCGAAGCGCGCGGCGTCGAATTTCAGAAAACCGCCCGTCCACGCCGCCCGCCACGAGAGGTTGGCGGTGTCGAAGCAGACTGTCCCGTCGTCGCGCTCGCCGACTTTTATCGAGAGTCCCTTGGCGACGACGCCACCGGGCGCATCGACCAGCGACGCCAGGAATTGCCCGACCTCCGTCCGGCTCCAGCGGTTGTCGATCCAGTCTTTCTCGTCCTGGGAACCGACGTCGCGGCCGGCGGATCGGTGTTCGCCGGGCCGGCCCGAGGCGGGCTCCGCGGGAAAGGCCGGAGCGGCGGCCAGAAAATTGAATGACAACAAAAGGGCAATCGCGTGGGATTTTGGTCGCATAATCATCAAGGGACGCGCGGCATTGAAATGGCGACGCGCGGAGCGAGTCAAGGCTTTCGCCGGCTGACCAGCGGCGCCAGGCAAGTCCCATCGGGACGGCCGATAATAGCCCAGCGATTCATCGCTGGGATCAACGCCCAGCAAACCCCTCCCAGCCCCACAGGGGCGAAAGAAATCGTTGCACAAGGTATCACCCAGCTTCTTTCGTCCCTGACGGGACTCGTGCCCGTTTTGCCCCGGAAACCCAGCGTTGAAACGCTGGGCTATTTTCTTTCGTCCCGCTGGGACTAATCAGATAGTCCGAGATCTCAACGGTGGCCAATCGTGCCCTTGACCGGGATCGACCAAGGGCGGATTCAAGAGTGAAGCGGGGATAGGTTTGACCGCGAGTCTTTTTGATACTCTGAGAATTCGCGCGGACAAAGCTGTCCGCGCTGCGGTTTCGGGCGGTCCTTTTATCCGTCCGGCGATTGCACCGCCCACCGGCCGTCGTGTAGAAGCAGCGCCGCATGAAACGCATTCCGCGCCAGGTCGCCGGCCTGCTCCTGATGTGCGCCGGCCTGGCGATGACCACGCTGGCGCTGGTGATTCTGTGGCTGGCGCCTGAAGTGTTCGTCGCCACGGCGCGCGTCTTGGTTCCGCCCACGCCGCCGGCGCCGGATCACGGGACCGCGGCCACCTGGAAGGCGGGCGGCGCGGGCTGGGACTCGACCGAGTTGGAGCGCCTCCAAGCCAAGGTCGTGTTGCATCAGGTCATCACCAATCTTGATTTGCAACGGAAGTGGGGCGAGCAATTCAAAGAGGAAGGCCCGCTGCCCATGGACAGGGCATATCAACTCCTCAAGAAACAAATGGATGTCCGCCAGTCCGGCAACGCGCCGCTCATCGAGATTCGCGTCCAGAGTTACGACCGCGCCGAAGCCGCGACCCTCGCAAACCGAATCGCCGAAGTGTATCGCGACACGCGGCGCGCGGACGGAGCGGCCGTTGAGATCGTGGAGTCCGCGCAGCCCCCGCCGAGAGGTCGGCGCTCGGGAGGGACCGGCGCGCTGGCCTTGTTCCTGGCCGGATTGGCAGGGTTGGGCGCGGGCTACTGGATTGTGCGTTCAGCGGGGTTGTTCGAGCCGACGCCGCCGGCCGCGTGAGGCGTAAGATTTCGCGAGCGTTGCGGTCGGAATGCCAATGAAAAATAGATGTGCAATAGATGTAGGCACAGCCGCGCTGCCCCGAAGGGGCAAAAAAATCCAGCCCAGGGCAACGCCCTGGGATAACGGCATTCCCCCCGTCCACGCCCTGAAGGGGCAAAACAGGGGCGTTACAACATCGTGTCCCAAGAAAATTATTTGGCCCCTTCAGGGCGAACCACGATGGGTTGGCCGGTGTCCCAGGGCGTTGCCCTGGGCTGGATTATTGATGGCCCTTCGGGCCGACCGCTTGCAGCCCGCGGGCCATCAGTCCCTGCCGCTGAGCGTCGGTCAGCCGGCTCATGCGCGGGCGGTATTTTTGGACCAGTTTCATTCCGGAAGTGTTGGCTACGGGTTCAGCGGCGGGTTTCTTCAACTTCACGCGGCGAATCTGCCATCGGCAGCTAATGCCGTCAAATTCCAGGTGACGCCGGCCGCGTGGAGCGTGAGGCTTCTCGATCGTTGCGGTCAAAATTCCAATGAAAAATGCGCCAGGCAAACCGGACCGTCGGCTGAAGCTCCTCGCCCTCGGCTTCGTGCTTTTGGCGGTCATAACTGGCCTATTGCCCGTGTTTTTCCGCGCCCCCCGACGAGCGCGCAAGCAGAACTGCCTCTCCAGCATGGTTTCCATCAACTGCGCCGCCCGCATGTGGGCGAACGACCACGGGGAATTCCTGCCACGGACGCTCACGGAGATGAGCAACGAACTCGTCTCGCCGAAGGTGCTCTTTTGTATGGCAGAGCCAGGTGCTCAGAAACTACGCGAGCAAATGTCCTCCTGGAGTGCGTTCGACGAGCGGCGGTGCAGCTACGAAATCGTCAATCCCGGCATCCCGGAGAGCAATCCCACCAATATCTTCATGCGGTGCAAAGCGCACGGCCATCTCGGCTACGTGGATGGATCAGTCTTCGACGGCAAGCGCCGATTGAGCGGCCATGAGGCAAAGTTCGGAACGCCTGCGCCGAACGCTCCGTCGAACAAGTTCTGAGCCGAGGCGCTCCAATTGCGGCTGGAACGGTGACCGCGTGGTCGCCCGCCGCCGGGCGCGTGAAACTTCGCGAGCCTTGCGGTCGGGCCCAAGTCAGGTTTTGAACAGCGGGCCACCAAAGCCCCCGGGCCGAGCATCGCGGAGCGATGCCAGAAATTAGCCGGGGGTTGAGGCGCGCAGCGACGATACCCCCGGAAGACGTTCCCACACGCCACGACCCTGGAAGGGTCGCAGCATGCCCCGCTCGACGCTCTGGCACCCCTGCCGGGGTGCTGGCTGGTTGGTATGTTCCGGGCACATGGGTAACAGAAACTCCCGGGCACATGGGTTACAGAT
>CAZZAQ010000128.1:0-9218 GCA_964652165.1 uncultured Bifidobacterium sp. | reverse complement strand
GTTCGCCTGTTCCTTTCCGACAACCCACCCGTGTGCTCCTCGCCCAAGCCGCGCGAACTGAAACCCAATCCAATCCGGGCCAGGCAAGAACCGCCGCGACCAGGACCCCTTCAACCATCCCGTCAGCTTCCCGCGCCAAGGAACCGCCACTGGCCGAATCCATCGTCCAAACCATCCGTGTCGAGGAGAAATTCGTTCTGGCGACGGCGAAGGTGCGGTGGCACGCGACGAAAGGCCAGCTCCTCCCGCTCGTCTTCGAGCCGGCGGTCCTCACGCGCGTGGATTACCCGGCAAACGCGCTCAAACTCGTGCAGACATTTGCCGGCGGCAAACGCGCGCACCAGCTCCTGGCGCAGCAGGACGGCACGTTCGATATCGAGGCGCAATACCAGCTCCACGTCTTGAAAAAGGACGGCGAGAGCGGCTTCACGCTGCCCACTCAACACGCGCTGGTCAATCGCCTCGCGCTCACGCTCACCGACGTGGACGCGGACGTCGCTTCACCGCAGGCCGTCTCCGTCGAACGGGACACCGCGGCGAACCCCGGCGGCGTGCTGCGCTCCAATACGCTGTTCAACCTCGTGCTCGCGCCGGTGAACGACGCGTGGATTGGATGGAAGCCGCGCAGCCGCGACGTGAAGCGCGAGAAGGCCGTGTTCTTCGCGGAATTGTTCCAGCTTTACGTGCCCGCGGCCGGCGTGGTCGAGGGCGTCCATCATGTGCTCGTGCGCCCGGCGCAGGGCGAGTTGAGTGAACTGGTTTTCGACGTGCCCGGCGGGGCGACCATCACCGATGTCATCGACCCGGCGAAGGCTGGCCAGCCGGGGGACGCCGAAAATCCGAAGGCGCCGGGAGCGTCGAGCTCTCTGGTTTCACTGTGGCGCTTCGCCCCCGACACGCGCAAGCTGCGCGTGAGCCTGAACCCGCCGCAATCGCGGCCGTTCGCGCTCTTCGTGCGCTCTCAAGTCGCCACGGGGCCGCTGCCCTTCGAGCAATCGGTGGGCCTGCTCAGCGTGAACAACGCCGCGGGCCAGCTCGGCTCGCTGGGCGTGGCGACCGGTTCCGAAGTGCAGCTGGACAGCGCCACCGCCGACGCGTTCTCGCCCATCAATCTCGAAGACTTCCCTGCGTCCGTGGTGCAGTCGCTGGGCGCGCAGTTTTCCGGGCTGACGTTGCGCCGGGCGTTCCGTTATGCGGTCGCGCAGGGCGCGCTCGTCGTCAAAGCCTCGCCCGTCGAGGCCGACGTGCGCGTCGAGACGCAGGAGACGCTCTCGCTGGGCGAAGACCGCACGGTGCTCGCGGCGAACCTCGCGGCGACCATCACTCGGGCAGGGATTTTTCGGCTGAGTTTCGTGCTGCCGGGCACGCTCGATGTCGAGTCCATCAGTGGCCAGGCATTGAGCCACTGGACGGAGTTGAAGGCGCCCGAGGGACGCATCATCACCCTGCACCTCAAGGGCAAGACCGAGGGGCAGCAGCAGTTCGCCATCAGCCTGGCCGGGCCGGGGACGAAGGCAACGACCAATTACGCGGCGCCGCGACTGGTGCTGCGCGAGGCGGGCAAGCAGCAGGGCCAACTCGTCATCGTGCCCGAGCAAGGGATGCGCCTGCAGGTGACGACGCGCGACGGACTCACCCAGCTCGACCCGCAGAAATCGGGCGTCCGGCAGAAGGGCGTGCTCGCCTTCCGCCTGCTCCAGTCGCAGTGGAACCTCGCGCTGGACATCGAGCAGGTCGACCCCTGGGTGCAGGTGACGAGCTTGCAACATCTCACCGTCACCGAGGCGCTCGTGAAAGTCGCCGCGAACCTCCAGTATCAAATCGAGAACACCGGACTCAAGGCGCTCCGCGTGCGCGTGCCGACCAACGCCGAGAGCGTGCGTTTCCGCGGCGAGCAGGTGGCGGACTTCCTCCCGATCGCCGGCGCGGTGGCGGACGGATTGCAGACGTGGGAGGTCAAGCTCCACCGACGGATCATCGGCAAATATCTCCTGCAAGCGACCTGGCAAACGCCCATTGCCGAAAACTCGGCCAGCGCCTCGGCGCGCGGCGTGCAGGCGGCGGACGTGAATCTGCAGCGCGGCTTCGTGACCGTGCAATCGGGCGGGCGCCTGCAAGTGCGCGCCGACGCGCCGCCCGCCGCCCTTCAGCCCACGGAGTGGCAGAGCATCCCGCGCGCCTTGCGGCAGGACATCGAGGCGGCGACGGCCAACCACACCTTCCGGCTGGTCGAGCCGGCCTATCAACTCGTGCTCCAGCTTGAGCGTCACGAAGCCACAAAGCTTCTGCCCGCGCGCGTGAACGCCGTGACGCTCACCTCGGTGATTTCCGACGAGGGGGTGATGCTCACCGAGGCGCGGCTCGAAATGGTCCCGGGCGACAAGCGGCTGCTGCACTTCACGCTGCCCAAGGACGCGCGGTTCTGGTTCGCGTTCGTGAACCAGAACGGCGTGTGGCCCTGGCGCGAGCAGGACCACATCCTGATTCCGCTGGAGCAACAGTCACGCACTGACAAGCCGATGACCGTCGAGTTGTTTTACTCCAGCCGCATCGGCAAATCCGGAGGAAGCGCCCTTGACCTCGAATTGCTCGGGCCGAAATTCGATCTACCGCTGGAGAACATCAGTTGGCGGGTCTATTTGAACGAAAAGTGGCGCCTGGCCGACTGGAAGGGCACCCTGCAATTGCAGGAGGACCAGACCGTGAAAACGCCGATCGCCGTGGACGTGCAAGGCTACCTTCAGGCCGAAGCGGCGCAGAACCGGGACAAGACCCGGCAGGCCGAGGAATACCTTTCCATGGGCAACACGCTGCTGGAACGCGGCGATCCAGCGCAGGCGCGGCGCGCGTTCCAGAGCGCCTACGGCCTGAGCACGCACGACAGCGCGTTCAACGAGGACGCCCGCGTGCAACTGCACAACCTCAAGCTCCAGCAGGCGCTGGTCGGATTGAACGTGCGGCAAGCCGCCGCCGGGGGCGATGCCGTCCAGGCCCCTGGGAATCTCAAGGAGCTTCGCAACCGCAAAGACGTCGGCTACACCCAACAGGAAGCGAAACAGATCATCGACAACAATACCGCCGAAGTGAACGACTCCTTCATGCGCCTGGCCGAGCGGCTCATCCAACAGCAGGACGCCGCCGTCACCGCGCCCGCGGCCATTCGCGCGGCGATTCCGCAGCAAGGCCGGTTGCTCACGTTCCGGCGCGCGGTGCAGGTGGACACGTTCACGGATCTGCGCCTGAGCCTGGAGGCCAAGGCCGTCCGCGCGGCGTCGGGCCCAGTCCGGCTGGGGACTCTTGGGGGGGTATTTGTGCTGTTGGCGCTGGTCGCGTGGGCTTCCAGGCGGGGCACGGTATCCTAGAAATTCAACCGCACCCGCGCCAGCAGCGTCCGGCCGCGCGGCAGATCGAGGTGATAATTCAGCGGGTTCAGCCGGTAATCCTCGTCGGTGATATTCAGGACGCCAAGGGCCACGTCGGCACGGCGCCTGGCGAACCGCCAGCCGGCAAGCACGTTCAACTGCCAGAAGCTCTCGTCCGCCAACTCAAGCTTTTCGTAAACGCCGTTCATCGGCGTGCCGGCCCGGTAGCCGCTGCTGCTCTGCGCGTTCCAGAGCGCGTGGAACTGCGCGTAAAAGCCGGACGAGTGATTGAACGCCGCGTAGAGATCGAACTGGTGCAGCACCCCGTCCAAATCGCGGCTGCGACGCGGATCGCCGTTTGGCGCAATGCCAGCCAGCCGCTCGCACAGTTCGGCATCGCTCAGCCGGTAGCGCGCCCCGAGCGCCCACTCCTCGCCGAACAACTGGTTGAGCGTCACCGTCAGCGCCCGCTCGCGGAACTCCTGATTTTGGTCGAAGTCCGCGGGTGCCGCCGACGAGCCAAGCAGTTCGAGGTCGAAGGCGCCGAGCTTGCGCGTTACTTCCGAACGCAGCAGTTCGCCCCGCACACCGAGGTAGGTCCGCGTCGGGAACCGATGCTCGGCTTCCGCGCTCCAGGTCTCGAATCGCGTGCCCGCCGCCAGTCCGCCGACCGACTCCGGGACAAGACTGCGATAGGCCTGGTTGAAGCCTCCGACCTGCGTCGGTTCCAGCCGCACGCTGTTATCGAAATAAAGTCCGCCCAACGACCGCGTGTAGGCGCCGCGCAACGCCGTTCGCGCCGTCGGCATCCAGACCAGCCCGGCCTTCGGCGAGAGCTGGTCCTTGCGGGCGTGCCCGCCGCCAATCGGCGGCACGTCGAGGTTCTCGGGATACTCCAGCCAGTCGTAGCTGACGCCGCCCACGAGCCAGAGCGGATCCCACGGCTGCCAGGTTTCGTAGGCATAGGCGGTGTAACGGGACAGGTTCGCGTCCTCGCTTTGCCGGCTTGGAAAAGTTTTCCCGACGAACTCCGTCAGGTTCGTCATGCGAACACGCGTCTCCGTGTCGCCCGCTTGCGCGCGGGCGCCAAGCACCAGCGTGTGCCGGCCGAGTTGCTCGATGTGCTGAAGCTCCGCCGAGTTGAGCACGAACTCGGTCCGCGTCCGCAGGGAGAACCCGCTATCCTGCGGGCTGGCCAGATTCAGAAAAGTGCCGTTGTTTCTCAGCGCAATGAGCAAACCGGCCGCGGCATCCGTCAGTTGGAAATCGTCGTGCAGCCGCGCGCCCAGCAGCAGCGTGTGCGAGCCGGGCGCCCATTCGTGGTGATAGCCGGCGAGCAGGTTCGGCTCCTGTGTTTCCTCGATGCGCAGGTTGTGACTGGCGCTGGCCGGATCGTAATATTGCCGGAGGTCACCGCCTTCGAGATCGTAGTAGCCGGCCTGAAAGTACACTGAATCCTGCGGCGTGATTTCCTGCTTCACCGTTCCGTAGAGGCTCAGGTCGGTCAGGTCGTTGTTGGGCCGTTGGCCGTTGAACGACCTATAGCCCGCGTCCACTGAGTAGCCGAAGCCGCCGAACCGGCCGTACTGCGAGCCGGCCTGCACCCAGTCGCCGCGGCTCAGGTATTCGGTGTAGGAAGTCAGACCAAAGCCGTCGCGCTCTAACAACCTCGAGTATTCCTGCTGCGACACGTAGCGCGACAACGACCCGACGCCCACGGGCGACAGCAGTTGCGACACGAGCAACTCGCTCAACGTGGCCGTCTCGTAGCGGAGGTTGGCGGTGTTCGGATCGCTCAGGGCGGCGTAACTGTTGGCGAGGAAAAGGTGCGCGGACGGATTCGCGTAGTCGGCGGTCACGGCGCGCCCGGCTTCCCGCGCGCCAAGGTCGGACATGCCGGCCTCCTCGTAAACTCGGGCGAGGTTCACGCCGCGCACCGCGCGATCCTGCTCAATGAGCAGCCGCGAACGGTAGAGCCGGCGGTTCTCATTCAGCGTCTGGGAGTGTTCGAGCTCGCGGACGGCGGTGTTGATTCGATTGCCTTGCTGATTGAGCAGCGCGGAATACAGCCACGCCGTCGGGTCCTTCGGATCGATTCGCTTCGCGAGGTCGAGTTCGCGCGAAGCGTGGACACTGTCGCCCGAGGCGCTCCAGGCCTTGCCCAGGTAACTGCGGAGCAGCGCGCGGTTTGGCTCGACCGCGGCGGCAATGAGCAAATCGTCCCGACCGCCGACCACGTCGCCCTGGCGGATGCGGCACAAGCCGCGCCCGAGCCAGACGTTGGCGAGGGCTGAGTCGATCGCGAGAGCGTCGTCGAACGCGTCGCGGGCGGACGAGATATGGCCGTCGGCGGCGAGCAAGAAGCCCTTCAGCGCGTGCGCTTGCGCGTTGCGCGGCGTGAGTTGCAGCGCCTTGTCTATGGCCCGGCGCGCGGCGCCGATGCGCCCGAAGCTGAACTCCAGTTCCGCCACTCGGGCCCAGGCGAAGCCCGATTGAGGCAATCCCGGCGCCACGGCACTCCGCGCGCTCGCCAGCGCCTGCGGGAGGTCCGCCTGCGACTGGTAATAATACGACTCGGCCAGCAGCACCGCGACGAAACGGGGTTCCGGCGCGGCCGGCCGAGGCTGGAACTTCACGGCCGCGATCAATGTTCGCAATGCTTCGGCGTGGATGCGCGAGCCGTCGTTGGCAGCGATGCCGTTGAGGAGCGTTTCCGCCTCGGCGACCTGGCCCATGGCGAGAAGGAGTTGAGCCAGGTAAATACGCTCTTCGTTCGACCCCGGCTGCCGTCCTTCCGGATACTTCGCGAATGCCGCCACGAGATCGCCCGCGCGGTAGGCCGCGAGCGACTCGGCCAGCGCCTGTTGTTCCGCGGGTCCCAGCGACAGTTCGGCGAGGTGAATGATGCCCGGATAGTAAAGGCACCATTGGATGATGTTGGTGGCATCGAGGACGGCCGACTGACGTGGCGGCTGGTTTGGCTCGACGACCGCCTGCCCGCCAGTTCCGAGCGCAAGTTGGCCGCTGGCATTGGTGAGTTCGACCGAGCCGTCCAGCAGCGTGAGCACCGTGCGGCCGTTCTCCTCGACGGCGAGATGGAACTCCGTGCCGCGAATCGCGCCCGATACCAGCGGCGTCTCGAAGTCCGTCCGCACCGGGCGCTCGCGGTGAAAGAAGTAGCCCGCGCCGCGCAGCATCTTGAGAAAGAAACCGGCTTCTTTTGGCTGGATCTGAAGCAGGGAATGTTCGTCGAGCCGGATAACGCTGCCGCCGGCCAGGTGCACCAACGCGCGGCTGCCCTTGCCGGTGCGGACGATGTCGCCGGGCTGCAGGACGGTGTTGGTGGCGACGGCCATCCACGGCCCGGCGCCCGCGCGCTGCACCTCGATGACGCCGTGAGGCCGAAGCAGTTCGGCCCGGCCTTGCACGGCAGCGGGCCGGGCTTGCGCCGATGCGCTTGCCGTGGCGAAACAAACCCATGCGAAACACGCGAAGGCCGGAACTGCCCGCCGGAGCAACTCAAGGCTCGTGCTGATGGTTGTCGGGGGCATGCTCAATCCCGCATTAAGCCAAACAAAGTGGAGTGGCAAGGAAATGCTCGGAGCGCGGCGGCAGCAAATCCCCGCCGCAGCGCATGGTTTTGTTCGGTTAGCACCCAAGCGACGCCGTTCTAGTAGCGCAGACAGCCCTGTCTGCGGTTTCGCCGACTGCCAGTCGGCGAACACCGTGCTTGCCAGCCAACGGCCCATTCGGTTCGGAGATTCGCGGGTTGGCAACCCGCGATACAGCAGGCTGGGCAGCCTGCGCTACGATGGCCAAGCCCGATTCGACACGTGCGGAACCTGCCATACGCTGCGGCTGGTCGCGCAGATACAGCCGCGCTCCAGCGCGTGTGTTACGATGCGCTCTCGGCATCGCCCGGCGCCCAACATAGAGCGCAGGATTCAGTTCTCTCGCCTCGCGCGGCCACTGCATCAGGTCGCGGTCACCAAGCCTGTGGGCAATCGGCGTGCCAGACGGAATCTCTCGCCATTGGCCGACGGCTCCGGTAGTCTCCGGGCATGGCGCCCCTGCCCAAGCCCGAAGTCATCCTCACCCATGAAAGCGACCTGGATGGACTGGTGAGCGGCGTGCTGTTGCAAAGGCTGGCGCTGACGTTGTTCGATTTGCGCGCGCCCCTCGAGGCGCACCATTACCACACCTGGCGCCAGCGCGAGCCGCGCGAAAACGCCGCCTGGGTGTGCGACTTCAGCTTCGAACCGCGCCTGGACCGTCAGAACTGGCTCATCATCGACCACCACGCCACCGAGTCCGTCCCCAAACGAGCGCAATTCATCCACGACCTTGGCAAGTCCGCCGGCCTGCTCTGTTACGAGTTGTGCCAGAAGCACGGCATCCGCTCGCCCGAATTGGATCGCCTGGTCCACCTGAACAACATCGCCGACCTCTTCCTCGAGGAAGACCCCGACTTTACGGCCGCCAACGATCTGGCGAACCTGGTGAAAGTTTACGGCTTCTGGAACCTTCACGCCGTCATCGACGGGCAGATCGAAAAGCTCCTCAACCATCCGCTCCTGGAAATCATGCAGGCCAAGCGGCGCATCGAGGATCCGCTCGGCTTCGAGTGGAGCCGGCGCAACGTGCAGGAGCTCAGCCCCACAGTCGGTTTCGTGGACACGGTGATCGGCAACAACAACATGATTGTCTATCAACTCCTGGAACGGCAGGCCACGCCCTACCCCGTGTTGCTGACGCTGTTTCGGCGCGCCAACGGTGTCGTCATCGCCAGCCTGCGCAGCCGCAACGGGGAGGCGCTCAAGGTCGCCGAGAAACTCCAGGGCGGCGGCCACGCCAATGCCGCCGGCGCCACGATGCCCAAATCCGTGCGCACCGTGCAGGACGCGTTGGTGTTCCTTCGCCAGACCCTCAATCCCAATCCCTCCCGCGGCCCGGCGTTCAACAGCCTGGAAAGTCTTTTCGAAGCGATCGAAAAGAAATGAGCCGCCGCACGGCTCAGAGACTCGCTACACCCGGATATCTCACAGTTGCTTCGAGTGTCGAATCGCCGGTTTCATTTACACCCCGCTTTAGCGGGGTGTATGCGCGTCGGAGGTGGTTGAAACCGTTTCAACGGTTTTGACAGAGTGTGAAAAACCGTTGAAACGGTTTCTCGTCTGGCCCCGCCCGAACACCCCGCTGAAGCGGGGTGCTAATGAGAGGGGACGATCCGAGACGCGAAATGTGTGAAATATCCGGGTGCATCCGTACGCGCCGCGGCAGTCAGAGCAACGCATCAAAGTCTTCCTAACTCCGAAAGCCAACACACCGGCTGTGGAGAGAGTTGGGGCCGCCGAATACTCAATTTCCCTGCCCCCATTCCCTTGCCTATCCGTTGCTTCGCGGCACCACGGCTCTCCGTCATTCCCCCTCCGGGCTCAATGACACTTCCGCCTTCGGCGATGGGTCGATTTCACTCAAGACATCCACGAACCCAAATTGCCTGTTGACGAAAAACTTTGGCAGGCTGAGCCTCACTACGGTGCAATAGGCTTCGACCACGGATCCGAGCTCGAATACCTGTCAGGCGACCGCACATCATAACAACCAAACATAGCCATGAAAACAATCCGAATTGTATTCCTTATCGTTCTGGCAGCAGTGGCCCTTGTGCCGGCCTGGGCCGAGGAGACGGAAGCCATTAAGAAAGACATGGCTCAGTTGCAGGGCGAGTGGTCAATGATGTCCGGTTCCGCGGACGGCCAGCCTATGCCCGAGCCGATGCTCAAGCAGATGAAACGGATCTGCAAAGGAGATGAGACTACGACGACGAGCGGAGGACAGCTCTTCTTCAAGGCC
>CAZZAQ010000127.1:4676-9226 GCA_964652165.1 uncultured Bifidobacterium sp. | reverse complement strand
TTCATCCGGCCCCCTTCCGCAGCCCGGCGTCCTGAATCGGCCCGTGAAACTGCCTGCGCGCCGGACGCTCTGGCTGGCGGTGGCGTGCGTCGCGCTGGCGGCGGCCGGCTTCGGAGTCTGGCGCTACCTTGCCCACTCGCCGCCGGCGTGGGTCGTTCGCTGGCGGCTGGATCGATACATCAGGAAGCACGCCGACACGGGCAATTTCAAGGCCGACTTCCCCTTCCCGTCGAAGGCCGAAATGTCCAAGGCGCCTCCCCGCCGCGACTCGAACGCGGCCCCAACCAAAGGCCCCCGAACCGGCAAGGATTTTGAGACGCTCCGCGAAGAGTATTTCCCGCTCAAGTCCGCCGCGCTCGTTCTGGAGCGCGACATCGAGCGCAGCGCCGCCGCGCTGCGGGACATCACCGCCCGCATCGAGACCCTCGCGCGCCAGCTCGCCAACGCGCAGGCCGACGCCGCGACAAACGCCGGCCGGCTCCAGTCGAACCTGGCCGACCTTCGCGCGCGCGCAGCCGAACTGCAAAAGAAGGCCGGCGCCCGTCCTGAACTGCTCGCGAAGGAAACGGCCCTCGAGCCCATTGTCGAAGACCTCTGGGCGCTGCAAAAAGGCTTTCAAGCCGAGGCTGACGCTTCCGGCGCAGCAGCCGCCAGCGAGTTGACCGCGGCGCGCAACAAGTTCACTGACGAAATTCGCGAACAATTCCGCAAGGCCGGCAGCTACTCCGAGATGTACCGCCTGATCGGCCGCGAACTCTGGGTTGCCAGGCAGCTTCTTTCCAGTGCGAATCCCGACCATCGGCGAGCCGGCATCACGCTGGCCTTCGATGCCTGCCGCCACGCGGTGAGCGATGCGCAGAACGGCTGGGTCGCGGCGCGCATCTGCGAAGGCTTCGTCCTCCCGCACCGGGACCTGGCCGACGACCCGAACCGCCGCTCGGCCTTCAACCCGGAAAACTTTTTGAATCAGTGTGTCGATATCTTCCGCGACAACCAGGAGTTCAATAATGTCGTCAGCACGTACAAGTCCTACCTTGCCGTGGCGGGCACGCCACAGCGGGCGGACTGGACGCGGTCACGCCTTTCGATGGCCTACGAACAGGCCGGCAACCCGAGGGAGGCGCTCCATTACCTGCGCGAAATCCGCGACACGAACGATTACCGGCGGGAGCTCCGCCGCGTGCCGAAGCTGGAGCAGCAGATGAAGAACTACTGAGCTGTCCTTGCTCCTCTGGGCGCCCGCTCCTTTTTCGCCCCACAAAAGGATTCAATTCGTCCCGCATCGGTGGTATTGCTCCGCGCAACTTCAATATGATCATGCGCACTTGCCAGAATTTCATCGCCGGCGAATGGGTCGGCGCGAAATCCAACCAGACCTTCAAAAACTTCAACCCCGCCGACAACCGCGAGTTCGTCGCCGAGTATCCGTCGAGCGGCCGGGAGGACGCCGCCGCGGCCATCGCCGCCGCGAAGGCCGCCTTTCCGGCTTGGGCCGCGATGACCCCCATCGCGCGCGGACGAATTCTCAGCAAAACGTCGCAGCTCCTCGAAGCCCGCAAGGCTGAACTCGCCGACTTCCTCACCCGTGAGGAAGGCAAGACCCTCGCCGAGGCCACCGGCGAAGTGCAGCGCGCCGCCGACATCTTCCGCTTCTTCGGCGGACTCAGCTACACGCTGGGCGGCTCGACCATCCCGCACGACTTGCCCGGCAACCTGCTCTTCACCCGGCGCGAACCGCTGGGCGTCGTCGCGCTCGTCACGCCGTGGAACTTTCCCGTCGCCATCCCGGCGTGGAAGCTCGCGCCCGCGCTCGTCTGCGGCAACGCCGTCGTCCTCAAGCCCGCTTCGCAGGCGCCGGGACTGGCGCTCGAACTGGCGAAAACGCTCGCCGAAGCCGGCCTGCCCAACGGCGCGCTCAACATCGTCACCGGCGAAGGCCGCGCCGTCGGAGGCGAGTTGGCCTCGGACCCGGCAGTTGCCGCGCTCTCCTTCACCGGCAGCTACGCCGTGGGCCGTCTGATTTACCAGCAGCTCGCCCAGCGCATGGCGCGGGCGCAAATGGAGATGGGCGGCAAGAACCCGACCCTCGTCCTTGCCGATGCCGATCTCGACCTGGCCGCGCGCCTCGTGGCGACCGCCGGCTTCGGTCTCACCGGCCAGGCTTGCACGGCGACCAGCCGCGTCATCGTCGAGAAGACCGTCGTCGACGCCTTCACTGCTAAGCTTATTGAGAAAGCCAAAGCCATCGTCGTCGGAAACGGTCTCAAACAAGGCGTCACGATGGGTCCCGCGGTCAGCAAGCAGCAGTTGGAAGGAAACTTGAGCTACATCCAGATCGCACAACAGGAAGGCGCGACGTTGCTCCACGGCGGGGCGCGTCTGGCTGAAGGCGACCTGGCGCACGGCTTTTTCATGCAACCGACCGTGCTCGGCAGCGTGAAGCCCAATGCGCGCATCGCCTGCGAAGAAGTCTTCGGACCCGTCGTCGGCATCCTCCCGGTGCAAGACTTCGACGAGGCGCTCGCCGTGGCCAATGGCGTGGACGTTGGCCTCTCAGCCAGCCTCGTCACTCGCGACCTGAAGAAAGCCATGCTCTATGCCGAACGGATTGAGTCGGGCGTGGTAAAGATCAACCAGATCAGCACCGGCCTGGCGTTGCAAGCGCCCTTTGGCGGCGTCAAGAAGAGCAGCACCGACAGCTTCAAGGAACAAGGCCCGCAAGCCATCGAGTTCTACTCGAAGCTCAAGACGGTCTATCTGGATTACTCGGGTTAGCCCTCTTCTACTTCCTGCCCTTGTGGCGGCCCTTGAAGGTCAGCTCGGCCACACCCGATTTGTCGAGCTCGCCGAGGCCTTCCTTTGCCATGCGGCTGTATTGCTTGAAGGTCGCGCCAGCCAGCGGGAGGTTCAAGCCCTGCTTTTTGGCGAGGTGCAGCGCGATGCCGGAATCCTTCGCGGCGTGCGAGGCGGAGAAGAAACAGGAATGATCGCGGTTCTGCATGTCCTCGCCGTCGGTCTGGAGGACGCGGGAGTTGGCGCCCGTCTGCGAGAAAACTTCGCGGAGCATCGCCAGGTCGAGCTTGAAGGCGGCGCCCAGGCCGAGTCCCTCGGCCAGGCCCGCGGTATTGATGTTCATCACCATGTTCACGAGCGCCTTCACGATGGCGGCCTGCCCAGGCTTGCCGATGTAGCGCATCGAGGCGGCGAGTTTCTCGAGGATCGGCTTGGCCCGCTCAAAAGTCGCTTCGCTGCCGCCGAGCATCAGGTAAAGCGTGCCCTGGCGGGCCTGCGTGATGCTGGAGGCCATGCAGGCTTCGAGCGCCTCGGCGCCGGCCTTCCTGGCGGCCTTGTCCACCTCGACGTGGACCTCGGGCGAAATCGTGGCGCAATTGATGAAGAGCTTGCCGGCGGCGTTGGCCAGCAGGCTGTCGCCTTGCCTCGGAGATTTGTAGATGGCGCGCATCGCCTGGTCGTCGGTGACGACGGTGAGGACGACGTCCGACAACGCGGTCACGCGGGCGAGTGTGGTGCACGCTTCCGCGCCCACCTCGCGCGCCAGTTCGAGCGCGGCGGGGGCGCGCACGTCGTAAAGGGCGGTGACGGGGAAACCGACTTCCCTGAGGCGGCGGGCCATGTTCGCGCCCATGTGTCATAGTGTGGGTCTTTCTGGGGGATGGGGTGATTACGAAAACTCCGGGTAAAAGGGGTTGTGTTTCTTCTCTTCCCCGACGGTGGTCAACGGGCCGTGCCCGGCGCAAATGACGGTGCCGTCGGAGAGCGTAAAAATCTGCTTTCGGTTGTTCGCCAGCGCCTCCGCGAAGGAGACCAGCCCGCCCCCCATCGAGCCGGCGAAGAGCGCGTCGCCGACAATTGCAACCGGCCGTTCCAGCCCGGAGATGACGTAGGTGATGCCGCCCGCCGCGTGGCCGGAAGTCAGGCGCGCCTCAATGCCAAGCCCGCCGACCTTGAAGCTCTGCGGCAGCGCGAACGGCTCCGCGCCCGGCGTTGGATCGAGCGCGGAAACTTTCGCGGGCGCGCCGGTGGCGGCCTTCAATTCGTCAAGCTTGAGGATGTGATCCGGGTGGTTGTGCGTGAGCAGGATGAGTTGAATCTGAAGTCCGTTGGCCTTGGCGAAGTCGAGCATCGGCCGGCAATCGGCGCCGGTGTCGAAGGCGGCTGCCTCGCGGCCCTGCGGGTGCCAGGCCAGGTAGGAGTTCACCGTCATGTCCTCGTAAGGCGTGTTGAACTGCGCCAATCCCGCGACCTGGACCGGCTGAGGGAACCACGCCTTGCGGGCGCTGTCGACGAGACGCGCCGGACCAAGTCCCAGGACCCCCGCCAGCTTGCGCAGGACGGCCTCGTTCACCTCGCCGCGCCTGGCGCGCGAGAGGTCCTCCACGGTGACGCCCGCGCTCCGGGAAAGTACGTCGTCAGCCAGCTTGAGGCCGCGCTGGGTCTTGCCGAGGATGTCCGTGAACGAATCTTCCAATGGAATGGTGGCCATGAGTGGGCCGAAAATAGGCAGCGTCTTCAACGAAGGGAACAAAAAA
>CAZZAQ010000127.1:3690-4666 GCA_964652165.1 uncultured Bifidobacterium sp. | reverse complement strand
GCCCGTGACGGTTCGATCTCCGGCCCAACCGTGCCGAGATGCGCTCGCAGCAGCGCGCGTTCAGCGGGCCTCGGACTGGGCGTCCTCGTTGGTCCGGATGAAACCGGTCACGCCCCAAAGGTTCACTGGATGAAACGAGCTCCCATAGGCCAGAAACCTCACGCTGCCGTCGACAAAGGCATAGTTCGATCCGCCGGAGCCGGCGCTGGAGGTGCGCATGTGCCGGCGCTCCTGGAGCACCCGGTGTTCCGTCCCGCCAAGGACTCCGGCCAAATCGAAGTAGAAATCTTTTACGCCAGTCCGCTTTTCACCGAACAGGACGGTGTCCGCGGGCTGACCGATGTTGCCTTCGTTGATCGTTCCGGCGTACGTCCCGCTGTTGAATCGCTGGAGTTCGGCGGGCGACAGCGTGGATGAAAAATGGTCGCGGAACAGGTTCATGACGTAGCTGCGCGGGGCTTCGTCGGGCTTGACACCGATTTCCCGGGCGGGCGACGTCCGATCGGACAGACAGAGCAAAACATCGAGGTTTTCGTAGCCCCGGAAAAACTGAGCGGGCCAGCGGTTGGTCTGATTCGTCGGCGGGAAGTCCCCTTCGTTTTCTCCTGCGTAAATGGAAACCGCGACGTTGAGCTGGCGCAGGTTGCTGGCGCAGGCCGTGCGGCGGCCCGATTCCCGCGCCTTGCTCAAGGCCGGCAGGAGCATCGCCGCGATCAGGGCGATGACGGCGATCACCACCAGCACTTCGATGAGTGTGAATGCGCGCCGGGTTGTCATCTGCTGGACTGAACTTCCGAACAACCTAGGCCCCCCTCGAAACCTCCGCAACTGCATTTGCAAGGTATTTCAGCCGGGGTATTTCCACAGGGGGACCGGGCCGGGACAGCGTCGCTGCGACCGTGAGGTCGCGGGCAAAATCTTGCTCCTGCAGGCTCGGCGCTCAAGCCGGGGTCCTGCGGCCTCAACCCGCGACCTC
>CAZZAQ010000127.1:0-3680 GCA_964652165.1 uncultured Bifidobacterium sp. | reverse complement strand
CCTCACGGTCGCAGCTACGCGCCGGACGCCGGGCTATTGCGTCGACGCCGTTTGCCGCGCCAGCAGCTTGCTTTTGGCCTCCAACAACGCGGCGGTCGCAAACGAATTGTTCACATTCACCGCAAGGAACTGGTCGAGGATGCCCAGGCGTTGCTGCACCTGCTCCGCGCTCAGCGGCGCCGGCGTCGCGTAGTAATTCTGGTTTCCGTAGGCCAGGTGCCAGGTGCGCAGGTTGGGATTGTTCTCCGCGGACGCGCTGCCGATCTGGAACCTGTCGCCGATGAGCGTCGCCGCGATGTTGATCCAGGTCGCGTTGGGAATCGCGGATTGTCTGGCTTGCTCCAGCAGCGCGTCGCGCGCTTCGGGGTAATCGGGGACGAGTTGGGCCAGCGCCTGTATCGCCGGCACGCGCCCGCCACGGGTGTTGCCCGCGGGATCCGCGACTAACTGCAGCAACGCCGGCACGCCCGCGCCGTCCGGCAGCTCGCCCAGGGCGATCGTCGCGTAGTATTTCCATTGGCCGGCCGCGGCCTGCTGGAAATCCTGCACGGCGTTCGGGCCGCCGTAGGTTCTGAGCACGTCGAAGAGCGGGCCGATGTCTTTGCCCGACAACCGGCCCGCGGCGGCCTCGGCCATCGCCGCGCGGGCGGCCGCCATCGCCGCGTCGCGATACTGCTCGGGGGCCAGACGCTCCAGGTTCCGCGCCAGCAGCGCGATCTCCCGCGGGTCCGTCGTGCTTTGGAGCGCCTGCGCGGACGCCGCCAGCGCCTCGGGACCGGAGATATTTCCCAGCGCTTCGAGCAGCGACATCCGGAGCGAGGTGGAGCCGAGAAGGCCGGCGGCGCCCGTGACGGACTCGAAGTTCACGTCCTTGTTGAGCGCAAGAAATTCCTGGATCGCGGGCAGCGCAACCGCGCCGCTCTGAACGAGGCGCGCGAGATTCTCCCGCCACGCCGCGGCGGTTTCCGCGGTCAGAGGCGCCTTCAGGTCCAGATTGGCTAGCGCAGAGACAAGCCCGCGCGTCTCGGGAGACGGTTCCATGCGCGGCGGAGCGGGCGTCGAGGACGCGACTGGCGCCTTCGGGCGCGGCGCGGGTTGGCCCGTTGACGGCGTGACGGGGGCAGTCGCGCCCGGCTCGCCGGGGTCGGAAGTGCTGACGGCGTGAATAGGCTTCGGGCGCGAATAGCCCGGTTTGTGCTCGGCTGCCGCATCGGCGTTTTCCGGCGGCTGTGAGGCGGACTGTTTTCGGTGGAACCAATTGTTGAATGCCACAACGCCCATGATGGCGACCAAGATGAGAAGCCAGATTGCGAAGAGGACGGGCTTGCGAACGCCCTCGGATGGGTTCTGATTCATATTCGATTTCGACACGGCGCTAATCTAGCCACAGTTGGCGGCAGCCTCAACCCGGAATCTCACGTCGCTCTTGCGGTGTGAATTGCGTACCGACCCCACAGATCATCGTAAGTTGCGCCGGGGTGCGTTAGCCGGCGCGTCGAAGCGGACGCGCCTTGCGTGCGTGTAAATGTTCATCCGGTCCCCGCGCAGGAAGCCAACGAGCGTCTGTCCGCTGCGACGAGCGAATTCCACCGCCAGGCTCGAAGGGGCGGAGACCGCGGCGACGAGCGGAATGCGCGCCGCCAGCGCCTTCTGAAGAATTTCGAAGGACGCCCGCCCGCTCACCACGAGCACATGTCGGTCGAATGGCAGCACTTCCTCGAGAAAGCCGTGGCCGATCACCTTGTCCACCGCGTTGTGCCGGCCGACGTCTTCGTGCAACACGACGAGACGACCGGCCGCGTCGAACACCGCCGCCGCGTGCAGACCGCCGGTGCGGTCAAAAGCTTGCTGTCGCCGCCGCAGTTCCTCCGGCAGCCGCAACAGCGTAGCGGCGCGAAACCTCACTCGGCTGCGGACTTTCGGGAACTGTTGATGAACCGCTTCAATGGAAGCCTTGCCGCACAAGCCACAGCTTGACGAGGCATAGACGTGCCGCGTGAGCCGGGCGAAATCGACTGACACACCGGGCGCCAGAAAAATCTCCAGCACGTTCCCAGCGCGATTGCGCGGATGAGGAGTCACTCTCAGCAGGTCCGTCCGGCGGCGAATCAAACCCTCCGTCAGCAGGAATCCCGCCGCCAGTTCCGCGTCATGGCCCGGCGTTCGCATTGTGACGACGACGGGCCGGGTGTCCACGCGGATTTCGAGCGGCTCCTCCGCGGCCAGTTCGTCGGCGCGCCGCGCGGGCGCCGCGCCCGCCTGCCAGCGCAGAACGCGGGTACGCCGGGTCATGAGCGACTTGGGGTCCATTGGCCGGACGATAATCCGCGCCGCGTCTGCGGCTCGAATGAAAAATGCCGGCTGCGTTCCGCGCCTCCGAGTAGCTGCGACCGTGAGGTCGCGGGGCGGCTGGTTTCGCCCAGTTGTAAGCACGAGCACAGCGTCGGCGCGATGAGATCGGCCCGCGACCTCACGGTCGCAGCTACGACGGCCTCATTGGCCCGCGAAATAGTCCGTCACCGGCTTCAGCACGCCGATTCGGGCAAGGAGGACGATCAGCAGCGTGTAGAGCAGCGAGACCCCAAGGTCCATCGCGAAGCGGCGGGCCGTGTACGGTTTCTCCTCGGCCGTCAGAGCCTTTTGCGCGCCCTTGTGCATGAGGACGAAGCCGAGCACGTTCGTCAACCAGTAGCCGACGATGGCGGCGGTCATGAAGGCGGGCTTGTAAACGAGGCTGACGACCCAGGCGAAGGCAACGGCCAGCGGGACGTTCACAAAGAGATCGTTCCACCACGACAGCGGCGACAGCATGAAGCCAATGAAACCGAGGATTCCGCCATACGCCTTGCGTTTCCAACTCATCGTGGTGCCGCGGAGTGTCTGTCGCGCGCCCCGCCAAGCAAGCCCCGGTTGGCGAGCGCGGCTGTTCCCGAAAGACCTTCCGCCGCGCGTGGCAGGTTCAGGACGTGTCGAACCGGGCTTGGCCAAGGTAGCGCAGGCTGCCCAGCCTGCCGTTTCGCGGGTTGCCAACCCGCGACGCTGCGAACTGAACGGACCGTTGGCTGGTAACCTCAGCGGTCGCCGACTTGCAGTCGGCGATACAGCAGACAGGGCTGTCTGCGCTACTCGCTCAGCCAGGCTTCGACGCTGAAGGAACAATGCGATTCTGCTAGCCTTCGCCACAGCCGCGCTCGTTTGCAAGGATGTCGCTTTGGGTGTCAAGATGCACTTTGCGTCGGCTCGGCCTGGCGGCCTTGCTTGCCACGGTGACGATTCTTCGCAACACTTGGCGCCCTGAAATGAAAAATCCGAAACGCAGTCGTTCCAATGCGCAGCCCCGGCAACCGGCCGGGCGCGAGTTCTCGTCCATCGTTCTCGACGGCCCCGAGCGGGCGGCCAGCCGCGCGATGCTCCACGCCGTCGGGTTCAAACGGGAGGATTTCCAGAAGTCACAAATCGGCGTCGTCTCGACCTGGAGCCAGGTCACCCCGTGCAATATTCACATCGATCAGCTCGCCGTCCATGTCGCGCTGGGCGTCAACGAAGCGGGCGGCAAGGCGGTGGTTTTCAATACCATCACCGTTTCCGACGGCATCTCGATGGGCAGCGAGGGGATGAAGTACTCGCTGGTGTCGCGCGAGGTGATCGCCGACTCGATAGAAACCGTCGCGGGCTGTGAG
>CAZZAQ010000126.1:0-9226 GCA_964652165.1 uncultured Bifidobacterium sp. | reverse complement strand
GGAGAACCTCTTCGCCAAGGGCTCTCCGTTGCTCAAGCGCGTCGAGGACCTCGAAAAAATCGGCCTCTCCTTCGCGGGCGTCGAGAAGTGCTTCGCCGTCCAGGCCGGGCGCGAATTGCGCGTCCTCGTGCATCCCGACAAGCTGACCGACGAGCAAGCCTTCGCCCTGGCCCGCAGCATCTCCCGCAAGATAGAAGCGGGCCTTCAGTATCCCGGCCAGATACGCGTCACCGTCGTCCGTGAGACGCGGTGCATCGAGTTCGCGAAGTAGCCGCCAGTAGTGGGGCAGGCCGCTGCTTGCCGCCGCACTCCAAAGGCTTCGCGACAGCCTCCGCCGCCGGCGGCGCACGATCTGGATCAATCCCGTTGGGATTCGGGGCGCGTCACTCCGCCGTTTCCCGAGTTGTGTCGCGCGACGGCGGCGAAGGAAGCGAAGGCGTTTCAGAGTGCGCCCGGAAAACTTCGCTCCCTTCGCTCCTTCGCGGGACACTCCGAACGCGACCCCGACATGGCGATCACGAGGAGCGGAAAACGCGCTTGCCCGCCGCCGACCGCCCGTTACGCTGCCCACCGATGAAAAGCCTGGGTTTGAGCGCACTTCAGTTCCGATACTCACGTAATAGTTATTCGGCAAAACGTCCGCAGTCCCAAATGCAGTCAACTCACAGTTGAACGAAAGGCACCTCATGAGAAGCAATTGCTTCGTTGTGCTCACCGCGTGTTCCGCTGTCCTGTTATCTTCCCGCGCGCTCGCCGCCGACAATCCCTTGGTGGGGGAATGGTTCCCCGTGAAAACCAGCGATGGGGGATTGGGCGGAACCCGACACTTCAAGACGAACGGAACTGTGATCGTGACCTTCGGAGCGGCCCTCCATTTCAAATACCAACTGGAGACCAACGGGGTGACCAACACCGTGCTGATGCCCGGCCCTAAAGGCCCGGATGGCCCGCCCATGCAGATGGATTTTGCCATCACCAATGACACCTTGACCCTCAACGAGCGCAAAGGACGGCAACGGGACAGGCTGACGCGGGTCAAAGGGACCAGTGGCGAGGGATTGTTCGGCCAATGGACCGGGAAACACTACACGGGAGGACAACAGATCATGGACTTCACGACCAACTTGTACGGCTATCTTTCCGTCCCGTTCCAGACCGTGACGGGATCGTTCACGCTCAATGGGAATCGGTTGACGGAGGAATATCAAGGCAAGCGCGTCACCTCCCGATGGAAGATTACCAACGACGTGCTCACGCTCACTCCATCCACTGGAGACCAGCCTGAGAAATACCGGAGAAAAGGCGCTGCCTTTGCCGGGGATGAAACTGCGTTTTCGGACAAGGCGGCGTCCGCGAACCCCGAAACGGAGAAGATCGAAGCGCTGCTCAAACATCTCGAATCCCTCAAGGACGCGAGCTTCATCCGCAACGACAAGGCCCTTCAGCCCGGAGAAGCCGCCACGTTGATGCGGAGAAAATGGGAGGCGCAAGACGAGGACATCAAGTCGGCCACCGAGTTCATCGAAAAGATTATGACCGCTTCCTCTTCCGGCGCCCGGAAGCCGTACCTCATCCGCTTCAAGGACGGCAAGGAGACGAAGTGCGCCGACTACTTGAAAGCCGAGCTGGAAAAGCTGGAGGCTGCCACGCCCAAGACCGCGAGAGCGCCGCGCGATGACTGGAAGCCGGTCGCGCAGGAACCCGCGATTCTTTCCAACATGGAATTGGTTTGGTCGGTGAGCCTCGGTACGAATCGGCTGGCGGGCGGGGTCGCTTCTGATCCAAACAATGGAGTGGTTTACGCGCTCTCTCCGGCATTCAAGGGGCAGAAGTTCAAGATCTGTCTGCAAATCAGCGCGGACGGCAAAGTAGAAAGGCAGTTCAACAAGGAGAGCAACATGGAGGTGCGTTCATTTCGCCTGCACCGTGATGGAACCCGAGGTCTTTTGTTTTTCTCCCATTGGGTTGGCGATCTTGTCGCTACCGACACCAACGGGGTCGTTCTCTGGACCATTCTCGCGAAAGATAATGATGGCACCGATGACGTTTGGGCCGCGGATCTTGATGGCGATGAACTCGACGAGGTGATTATTGGCTACAACGGTTCCACTGGTCTGCATGTGCTGGACGGGCGCGGCAAGCTGCTCTGGAAGAATCAGCAGGAAGGCAATGTCTGGCACGTTTGCGCGGCGGACCTCGAGGGGGATGGGAAACCGGAGGTGATCAGTACGTCCGCCAGAGGCAAGGTTCGTGTGTTCAAAGGCGATGGAACGAGACTTCCGGATATTGAGCCACCGCCGGGATACTATGGCGATTTGGTTCGACCGGTGAAGTTGTCCGAATCAGGGCGTGCCGAGGGCATCCTTCTCACGGGCGCCAAGAATAAGATCGCCGCTCTCAAAGGTGACGGCACTCTTGCGTGGGAGGCGGCGTTGGGGACCAGCGCCGCTGGACAGATCGCGGAGCCTGCGCCGGGCAAACCCTGGGTGGCGATACCGTCGGGTGATCGGCTTCTCGTCCTGGACACACAAAACGGCTCCATCATCGCCCAAGCCGGCAAACGCGGGCGCTGTCACTTGTGCTGGCTCGAAATGAAGGGCCAAAGCTCGCCCCTGCTGATCGTCTCCACCTCTCAAACCGTCGAGGCGTATCGGGTGAAGGAGTAATCGCATCAAGCGTCGCTGACGCGACGCGGGGATTCGTTCCGCCGCACCGTCATCCGCAGTGTGGTGGGGCGCGTTCAATCCTGAAAGGATTGCATCTCTCAGCCCAGGGTTGCGAGGCACGAGCTACCCTGGGGTCATGTTGGCAACAAGACCTCCAACCCCAACGGGGTTGCATCACGGCGGGTCCGCCGGAATGTTGATGCAACCCCGTTGGGGTTGACGGATATTTTTGGGGCCTATTTCCCAGGGTAGCCCGCGCCGACGCGGGCAACCCTGGGCTGAATGATGGAATCCCGTTGGGATTCAACTCACCCAGCACGGACATTCATTCGCAGTATCCGCGGCTCGACACCAACGGACACTGATCCACGAGATGGCTCCAATCGATCTGACCGGATGGTTGAGATCACCTCGTTGGCCCCCAGTCCAACTGAATCACGCCATTCGCCTGCGTAACTTCTTCCGTCCCGCGCTGTCTTTGTTTGCATCCGGAAAGCGGCTCACTTACTTTCCGCGGTCTTTACACAGTCTATGTTTGGCACCCTGAACAATCTCTTCGCCCGCAAGCCGCCCCAGAAGGGCGGCCCCATGATGCCCGAAGCCCCGTCCGGCCCGCCGATGTCGCGCCGGGAACCCAATGACCGCAAGCAAGCCTACTCGAAAGTCTTCCGCTGGCGCCTGCCCGACGGCCAGACGGCCGAGCCGTCCTCCGTCGAACTGGTCGGCACTTTTTCCCATTGGCAGCGCATCGCGATGACGCGCGACAGCGTGCTCGACTCCTGGCACGTCACCGTCCACCACATCCCGGGCAACAAGACCCACCACTACATGATGCTCGTGGACGGCCAGCCGGTTTACGACAAGACGTGCGACGGCCTGGCCGTTCCGCACGGCCCGCAAGAGGAGCAATACGCGCTGGCCACCGACAAAGGCCCGCGGGTCTTCATGCTGTTCGCGCAGACGAAGTAGCTTTGGCTATTGACCGGCGCGGGCAAACGCTTACTCTCGCCCGCACATCAGCCATTAACGCACAAACGAAACAAAACGGATTTGCCATGCAAACGAACCCCAGTTCCCCATCGGCCGGCGCCAAATCACGCCGGGACTTCATCAAGACTTCCGCCACAGCCGCCGCGGCGGTCGCCGCCACGGGCTTCCTCAAGACGCCTGTTTACGGGCAGAACACCGCTCCGTCGTCGGGCGTCCTCGGCGCGAACAAAAAGCTTACGGTCGCCTTCGTCGGCGTGGGCGGCCAGGGCCTCAACGCCCACGTCCGCAACGTCACGAAGTTCTCCAAGGAGAACAACACCGCCCCCGTGGCCGTGTGCGATGTGTCGAAGCACCGCGTCGAGGAAGCCCAGAAGGTCATCAGCGAAGGCGGCGGCGGACAGGCCGAGGGCTACGAGGACTTCCGCAAGGTGATGGAACGAAAAGACATCGATGTCGTTTTCGTCGCGACCGTCGATCATTGGCACACGCGCGTTGCCATCGCGGCGCTCGAATCGGGCAAGAACGTCTACGTCGAGAAGCCCATGACGCGCTACCTCGGCGAGGCCTTTCAGATTTACGATACGGTCAAGCGCACCGGCAAGAAGCTCCAGGTCGGCTCGCAAGGTTGTTCGGATCTCAAGTGGCACAAGGCCGCTGAGCTCATTCGCGCAGACCGTATCGGCAAGTTGGTCATGGCCCAGGGCTCCTATATGCGCAACGCTCCCACCGGCGAATGGAACTACGACATCAAACCGTGGGCCACCGCTGAGGACATCAACTGGAAGGCCTGGATCGGCGACCAAATCAAAACGCAGAAAAGCTTCAGCGCCGACGACTATTTCCGCTGGCGCAAGTATCAGCCCTACTGCTCGGGGCTGCTGGGCGATCTCTTCCCGCACAAACTGCACCCGTACATGCTTGCCACCGGCAACCCGGAGTTCCCCAAGCGCGTCTCCGCCGTCGGCAGCAAGCCGGTCCACACCGACAAAAACTCGCCCGACACCCGCGAGCGGGACGTGCCGGAGATCATTCAGATGATTGCGGAGTTCCCCAGCGGCATGGTCATGCACATCACCAGCAGCACCGTGAACGAATACGGCACACAGGAAGTCCTCCGCGGCCACAAGGCAAACCTCCTGATGGGCGGCAACAAGGTGGAACTCCAACCGGAGGCGAAATTCGCCGACAAAATCGACGCCTATACCAGCGAAGCATTCCCACCAGAAGAAGTGCCGCCTCACCACAAGAACTTCTTCCAGTCCATCCGGGCGAACAAAGAGCCCAACTGCGGCATCGAACTGGCCATTCGCGTCCAGACTGTCATCTCGCTGGCCGAACAAAGCGAGCGCATGAGCATCATGTGCCTCTTCGACGAGAAGACGCGCAAGATCACCGACGGCACTGGCCGTGAAATCAAGCCGATGACCTACGGCTCGATTAACCCGAGTTGACCGTGGTTTCCCAGAGCGCCGTTCCGCCCGTCGGAACGGCGCTTTTCATTTTTGGGGTGCGCGGGGTGTATTAAAGTGTTCAGTAATCAGTAATCAGTAATCAGTAATCAGTAATCAGTGTACAGTCGCAGGGTAGCGATGAGACAACCGTAATGGACTGATTACTGGATACTGAACACTGATTACTGATTACTGATTACTGATTACTCCTCAACCGCTCGCCCGGCCCAATGCCGACTCCCACCCAACCCCTCACCCTCGCCCGCCAGGCGATGGCCACACGATTCGAGATCGTCCTGCACGGGGACAACCCGGTTTCGCTCCGCGCCGCCGGCGAGGAAGCCTTCGACGAAATTGAACGCATCGAGGCCCGCCTCAGCCTCTACAGACCCACGAGCGAAATCGCCCACGTCAACGCTCGCGCCGCGCGCGAAGCCGTCCGCGTCTCGCCAGCCACGTTCCGCCTGCTTGAACACGCCGCCCGCCTCAGTGCCGAGACGGTCGGCGCGTTCGACATCAGTATCGGCCCGCTGATGCGCTGCTGGGGTTTCGTTGACGGCGCCGGTCGGCTGCCCGCGCCTGAAGCTCTCGCCGAAGCCCGCGAGCGAACCGGAATGCACCTCGTGGAACTCGACGCGGCCCGGTTCACCGTCCGTTTCGCCCGCGAGGGCGTGATGCTCGACCTCGGCGCCATCGGCAAAGGTTACGCCGTCGGAGTCGCCGCGGAGATTCTTTGCGAGGCCGGCGTCACCAGCGCGCTGATCCACGGCGGCACCAGTTCCGTTTACGCCATCGGCCGCCCGCTTGAAGCCGACGCGTGGAAGGTCGCCATCGAGCGACCACCGGATAGTAGGACAGGCTTCCAGCCTGTCTCCGGGGCTTCCAGCCCCAGTGCCATCCTCGGGCAGGATGCCCGGGGAGCCAGGCTGGAAGCCTGTCCAACTCTGCTCGCCGTCGTCCCTCTGCGCGACGAAGCCCTCTCCGTCTCGGCCGTTTGGGGCAAATCCTTTCAGAGCGAGGGCAAGAGCTACGGGCACGTCCTCGACCCGCGAACCGGCCAGCCAACGGATTCGGCCCTCCTCGCCGCCGTTGCCCTGCATGACGCCACCGAGACGGACGCCCTCTCGACCGCGCTGCTGGCGCTGGGCGGGCAGGGATTGGATTTCATCGCCCAACTCCGGCCGCAAAGCCGCTTGCTGGCCGCCTGGAAGCAGGGCGACGGAATCGAGTTTGGCGCGTGCGGGATCGACCTTGGCCTCCATTGACCAAGCCCTTCGGCCAACGCTGCCTCAAGTTCTCGCGATTCCTGACGACCATTGCGGAGGAAACCGACGCCCGGCCGGGGGTAATCTCTCAGTGAAGGCCGGTGGGGCGAGCGTCCTCGCGAGCCGGAGCCAAGAAACGCTGAGTAATCAAGCGGCTCGCGAGTACGCTCGCCCCACCTGACTGAG
The DNA here is from genome assembly GCA_964652165.1 of uncultured Bifidobacterium sp. Classification (GTDB taxonomy): domain Bacteria; phylum Verrucomicrobiota; class Verrucomicrobiia; order Limisphaerales; family JADJPG01; genus DASTLJ01. Next base: position 2,668 of record CAZZAQ010000126.1, on the reverse strand, counting down.
GGATTACGGTCGGGGGGAACAACTCCGTTGCGAAACCCGCGCTCGCCGACTAACGTACGCTGCAATGTCCGTCGCTGACCGAGACTACATGCGTGAGAAACAACCGTGGAGGCTTCCCTCCGTGTCGGTCGGGCTGATCATCATTCTGGTCATCGCGTTCGCCGTTCAGAGCATCAACGATGTTTACTTGCGAGCACCCGTCGAGGACAAGCTCGCTCTCACCACCGACTCGTTGAAGAAGGGTTTCGTTTGGCAACTGCTCACGTTTCAGTTCCTCCATGGCTCCCTTTGGCACCTGATCGGGAACCTGATCGGGCTGTGGTATTTTGGGCGCCCGGTTGAAAACTTCCTTGGCAAGTCGCGCTACTTGCTCGCCTATTTTGGTTCAGGCATCGCCGGCGGACTGCTCCAGGCCGTCTTGATGATTTTGTTCCCAATGCACTTTGGGCTGTATGTCTACGGCGCGTCGGCCGGCGTGATGGGCGTCTTCACCATCTTCGCTTTGCTCGAATCGCACTCCGAGATTCGATGGAACTTCATCCTGCCGATCCGCGCCGGCGTGCTGCTGTGGATCTCGGCTGCCATCTCCCTTTTCTTCACGCTCGTGCCTTCTCCCCGCGGCGGCGGCACAGCCCATGCGGCCCACCTGGGCGGCATACTCGCCGGGCTGGCCTTCGTGAAGCTCAAGTGGCACCAGGATTTTCGGCCGCTGCCGTGGGTCGAGTGGTTCGAACACTTCAAAAACCGCCGCCGCCGCTCCCGGCCCATCGTCAAAGTCCGTTTTCCCAAGGGCAATTCCTGGGAGCCCGATGCGGCGCCCCCGCGCCCAACCGAAGACCCCGACTTCATCAGCAAGGAAGTCGACCCGATCCTCGAAAAAATCTCCGCCCACGGGATCCACAGCCTCACCGAACGGGAGAAGGACATCCTGGAGAAGGCGCGTTCGCGAATGGGCAAAATGTGACATGCACATCGAACTCCGCAAGACCTTCCAGTTCGAGGCCGCCCATCTTCTGCCGCACCTTCCCAAATCCCACAAGTGCCGGCGGCTCCACGGCCACAGCTTTTTCGTCGAAGTGGTCGTCGCCGGCCAGTGCGACCCCAGGCTCGGCTGGCTGATGGATTACGCGGACATCTCCGCCGCCTTCCGGCCGCTCTGGGAAAAGCTCGACCACCGTTACCTCAACGAAATCTCCGGTCTCGAAAATCCCACCAGCGAAATCATCGCCGCCTGGATTTGGAAACGCCTCAAGCCGCGACTGCCGTTGCTCAAGGAAATCGTCGTCGCCGAGACGTGCCAATCGCGGTGCGTGTATCGGGGATGACGCCCGAAATCGGTCATTGCCAAAGGCGTCCCCGCCGTTTCAATTCCGCCATGCGCCGCGCTATGCTCCGGTGGAGCACTTCGATCACGCTGATTCTCCTGGCGTGCCTGTGCTCCACTCCGGTCCGCGCTGCGATCGTCGCCGGATACGCTCGCGAAATTCCACCCGAGCCACCGGCCGCCCGCAAGCTGCGGCATGAGCGAGTGGCGGAACGTCGCGCCGGCACCATCCTGCTGGCGCATCGTGGCGCTTGCACGCTGGCTTCGGAGAACACCCTGGAAGCCTATGCCGCGGCGATGGACTACGGCGCCGACGGCTGCGAAGTGGACGTGCGCCGCACCGCCGACGGCGTGTTCGTCCTGTTCCACGACGACATGCTCGACCATCTCACGGACGGCTTCGGCGAAGTCGAGGACCTTTCCTACACCGATCTCCTCGCGCTGCGGCCCCAGCGGGTCCACGGAACTGCCACGCGCCGGACACGCCCGCCCACGTTTGCCGCGTTGGTGGTGCTCGCACGGCAGCGCGCCATGCTGCTGCACCTTGACGTCAAGCGGCCGGGACTCGAAGACGACATCGCGCGACTGCTCGATGAGGCAGACTTGTGGGACCACGTCGTCGCCGTCAATACAGAGACGCTGCCGAAACTCCTCGCCAACCCCAAGCTGAAGCTGCTCCGCTACAAAGGCCCGCTCTACGAGTCGCGGCGCGACGTCGATCTCGATGCAGTGCGGGCAGCCCTGGCCCGGCCCGGCCAGATGCTCATACTGGAGGACCCGCGCCTGGCCGCCCAAGAACTGAGGCGCGTCCCCTATGAGCCCATCCCCCTGCCCGCCGAGGTAGTTGCGGATTGGATTCAAACGCCCTCGCCGAGCCGTTCCACAGCAACGAATCTCGTCCCGATGGACCATTTGCTCCGGCTGCAAAAGCGCATGAACCCGGACTCCATCGATGACCTGCTGTCATTGCTCCGCCCCGGCGAGCTCAACGAGCGACGCGAACCGCAGCCCGGCGCGGACGCGGAACGGCGCCGCACCGAGCGCATCCTGGAACGGGCCTGGGCCGCCGAGCGGCTCGGGTGGATCGCGCGCCCCAGCCGGCGCGTCCTCGAACCGCTCGAATTCCAGGTCCGCCATTCCAGCTTGCACCCGGACTGGAGGTTCAACGGCCTGGACGGACACACCGCCGCGCGCGCCCTCGGCCGGCTCCGCGCCGTCGAGGCGGCGCCGGCGCTCATCGAGACGTTTCGCCGCGTGGACCCGGACCTCATTCGTGTTCGCAATCCGCAGTGGACCAACAATCCGATCTCCTGGGTGGATTGGCGCAAAATGTCCACCGTTCCG
>CAZZAQ010000125.1:6867-9263 GCA_964652165.1 uncultured Bifidobacterium sp. | reverse complement strand
TGGAACCGATGGCACTCGGTGCAGCGCATCGCCTCGCTGGCCAGCAGCGTCCGGCCTTCGGCGATGAGTGAGGCGTCGCGTTGGTCGTCCCTTCGCTGCGATTTGAGTTGCGCCTCGGCGGAAAGAGCGGCGACGACTTTCGTGAGTTGCTCTTTCTGCACGGGGGAGAAGCCGGCGACGTCCTTCTTGACGAACTTCACCATCTTGCCGTCGGCGAATTTGGTGCCGCCGTAATAATGCGGGCTGGCGGCCCTGGCGGGATCGATCAAGCCGGCCAGCCACTCGCGGCTGGCGAAACCCTTCAGGTCGGCTCCAGCGGGCACGGAGAACAGTTCGAGCGTTTGACCGGGCTCCAAAGAATCGGAGCGGAGATGGTTCAAAGCGCGCAGTTGGGGTTCCGTCATGCCGTGGGCCTTGGCGAGGGAAGCCACGGTGTCATTGGTCTGAACCTTCACGGCCGTCGTGGGGGGCTCGCCGAGGCCGTTGTGGCCGTCAAAGCGATGGCAGGCGGCGCAGTGCCGGGCGAAAAGCTTCGGCCCTTGCGTGAAGGGGTCGTTGCGCAGCAACGTCAAGGCGCCAGCGCTGGGGATGCCGCCGGGACCGCGGGCCAGTTGCACAATGCGCCGGGCGTCACGCTCGGCCTGTTTGGCGGCAGTGGCGTAGCCGGGTTTTTGCCCGTCCTCGACGATGGCGCGCCACGTGAGCAGCCCAACCGCGAGGATGAGCGCGAAGCCGAATCCGATGTTGAAGCGGTGGCCGAGCCGCCAGCGCCCGAAATACGGCATCGAGCAGACCAGCAGGACAATCACTCCCGGCAGGACGAACGCCGCCCACACCTCGGCGTTGCCCGGCAGCGCCCCGAAGAGCCATTCCTGGTATCTGAGCAACTGGAAGAGGAAGAGGAAGTACCACTCCGGCCGCGCCGACGCGTAATTCTCGGACGGATCGGCTGGAGCGGTCAGTTCAGCGCCATGGTGCCAGAGCGTCAACACCAGCACCGCCGCAAGCACGGCCAGGCAGGCGACCGCGTCCTTGAGGACTTGATCGGGCCAGAAGGCGGCATCGGGCCTCATCAGGGGTTCCTTGGCCGTCAACCCGTGACGGCGGAAGAGATAGATGTGCCCCACCACCAGCGCAATGACCATTCCCGGAAGCACGCCCGCGTGCAACGCGAAGAACCGCGTCAAGGTGTGGTGACCGTACTCGGAGCCGCCAATGATGAGCTTTTGAATTTCCGGACCGATGCCGGGGAAAATCGCGGCGATGCTCGTAGCGACTTTCGACGCCCAGTAACCTTTCTGGTCCCAGGGCAGCAGGTAGCCGGTAAGCGACAGGCCCAGCACGAGAAACAACAGCGCCAGGCCAAACCAGAAGTTGATCTCGCGTGGGGCCTTGTACGCGCCGTCGATGAGCACCTGCATGAGATGCAGCACGAGCAGGACGGTCATCGCGTCCGCGGTGAAATGGTGGATGCCCCGCAGCAACCAGCCACCCCACATTTCGTGCTGAATGAAATAGACGCTCTCCCACGCCGTCTGCGAACTGGGCGAGTACGACATCCAGAGAAAGACGCCGGTGATGAACTGGACGACGAGGGTAAAGGTCAGCGTGCTGCCCCACACGTAGCGCCAGCGGGCGCCGCCGGGGACGTTTTCGTAGAGGGCTTCGTGGACTAGCTTCTTGACGCCGGTGCGGTCGTCCACCCACACGAGAAGGCGTTTCATGCGAGCGGAATCTTCGCGGCCTTGCCGGCTTCAAAATTCTGGAACTTCACCCACACCTCGGCGCCGTTGCGGACTTCGACTTCGAGCGAATCCATGCCGCGCTGGCTGGGGCTGTGGATGCTGGCCAGGCGGCCGTCGAGATGGAACCTGCTGTCGTGGCATGGGCAGAGAAACAAGTTTACGCCTGCCCGGTACTCGACGGGGCAGCCGGCGTGGGGACAAGTGACGTTGAACGCCTCGACCTTGCCCCCATCGACGCGCCGCAGATAGACGGCGCCGATCGGGACGTTCGGATATTTGTTCCACACGTCGGAACGATCCGCGACAATCGCGAATCGGCGCGGCGCGGCGTCGGCCGGCAGCGCGTCGAGCGTGGTGACGAACGCAAGTCCTCCCGCGCCGGCCTTGCGGCGCAGGGGATCGAACAACGTGGCGAGACCGGCCAGCAGCGGCACGGCCGTCGTGGTGGCGCCGATGCCGACGGCCGCGGCCCTTTTGAGGAATTCGCGGCGCTCGGGGCGGGCGGGTTGGTCTGAATGGTTCATGAATGGTTTCAGCACGCTCGGTTTCTGCCGAGGCTCTGACGGAGGATTCAGGGAATGGCTTCAAATGGCAAGCCGGGCGGGAACAAAGGCACGAGAATCCCAACGGGATTCCATCCTTTAGCCCAGG
>CAZZAQ010000125.1:0-6857 GCA_964652165.1 uncultured Bifidobacterium sp. | reverse complement strand
GGACGCCAGTCCGCCGCTACGCGCCTTGCGGAGGGGAGGGAGGTGGCGTTGACCATACCCATTCCCCGGCGGCTCTGGACGTTGCCGGTCCTGAATCCCAACGGGATTCCATCCTTTAGCCCAGGGTTGGCGCGAAGCGCCTACCCTGGGATACGCGGCGAGAAAAATCATCTACCCCATCGGGGTTGAATTCGCTGGTGTCGCAGAATACGTGCACGCGCGGGCGGACCGCGTCGATGCAACCCTTTCAGGGTTGCGGTGGATGCGTGGCGGTCGACCCAGGGTAGCGACTCCGTCGCAACCCTGGGCTGCGTGATGGAATCCCGTTGGGATTCACCACCGGACACTGGACTTTGTGGGTAACGACAACGGCTGAAGCCCATGACTGCCATCCTGAGGCCGCTCCGCGACCCCGCCACAAGGCCTTTGCCGGCATTCCGCGATGCGCCAAAAGAAAGAGGCCCGACTTGGTACGTGTTTAACGTAGCTGCGACCGTGAGGTCGCGGGAAGGGGAGGCTGGAAATTGGGCGTCGGAATCGATTTCGTTCCCGCTTGAGAAGCCTGCCCGCGACCTCACGGTCGCAGCTACGCCAAACGGAGGCCGGACTTGCGTCCGGCCTCCGTGGTCAAACTCTGGCTGCCGCTTACGGGTCCGACACTTCGTAGAACCTCTGTGGACCTGTGTTCGCGGTCGAGTACGGCGAGACTGCGCCTTGCACCGCGGGCCACGGCCTTGCCGTGGTGATGTTCGTGGTCGAGCGCAGAGTGCCCGCGCTGCTCCCGCCGCTCCAACTGACCGTGACCGTGGCCCCAATGGCATCGTAGCTGATGGTGACGATGAGCGGAGGCGAGCTTACCAGTTCCTCAATCTTCAGCCCAAACGTGCGGTCGGAGCTGTTGTTGCCGATTGTGTGCAATTCCGCCGCCAGGAGGTTGTCGCCGCTGATAAGGCCGCTCGTCGGAACAACGAAGCTCTCGGCGAAGGAGCCATCACCGATGGCGCCGCCCGCGCCTTGTGTGAAGTAGTTGACGGGACCAGTCGGCATACGCACGCGGCGGTATTCTGCGCCGTTCAGATAAAGCACCACCGAGTCGTCAAGGCACGCATCCAGGCGCAGCACGGCCGAAGCCGGACCGGTGTAGTTGAAGTGCGTGCGGAAGTAAATCGTCTCGTTGGTGATCGTGTTCACCACGTTGGAGATGTTGATGCAGGTCCCGACCGTCAATCCGCTGACCATCGCGCGGCACTTGGTTCCGGCGCCACTCCCGTCCCGCTTGCCGTCGAAGATGCCCGGTCCCTCACCCGGCCACAACGAATCGTTGTAGGCCAAGGAATACCATGTGGGCGACAAACCATCGAGCGGGGTGGCGGTGTCGTCGAACTTCCAAACAGGACCGAGCCTGCCGGCAGGGTGTTGGGCGTCGTCACCGCGTCCATGAAGTCCTGAAGCCAGGAGATTCGGACCTGTTTTGTCGGGTCGTGCGCATTGCCCGTAACAAGGCCGATGACCGTCTGTCCGTTTTGAAGGGCCGCCATGTTCGTGAAGTTGATCACACCGAGCGGCGTTCCACCGACGTCATCCACGGTCCAGTTCGAGATGTCGGTCACGGCGCCGCCGCCGCCGATGGGCCCGCAAGAGTCGTTCAACTGCTCCGAAAAGTAGACGACGAACTCATTGGGGTTCGCGCCGCAGGTGGCGTAGAGCACCGTCGGCGCGACGCCGTCGGGCGTGACCGTGACGCTCGCGTTCGCGCTGACCGCGGGGCTGGGAGGATTGGGGCCCGAAACCTCGCAGTGGTAAAGGCCGGCATCCGAGGGCTGCACGCCGGCGATTGTCAGCGTCGATCCGGTCGCGCCACCGATGGTTTTGTCGTGACCATCGACGCAGGAAGCGCCGTTGGCGAGCGCGGTGGCGCCCTTGAACCACTGGAAAGTGATGGCCGAACCCGAGGCGACCACCGACAGCGTCAGCGTGCCCCGCTCATTCACCGTGACCGCGGGCGTCGGATTTACGCTGATCGTCGGCGGCGCGCCGCTGGGAATCACCGAGAAATTGTCAATAGTGTAGGAAGGATCCGTGATGCCGTCCGCATTATCATCCGCCCACAACAGGTAGAGGAGGGTGCCGGCCGGCCAGCCGCCAGCCGGCGCGATGGTGGCTGTAAGCGTTGTTCCCGGCGTCTCCATCCTGGTGAGCATGGGGATTTTCACCCACGCACCGGCGGCGCCAGTCAGGCTGTAATAAACGTCGTGCCCGACCAACTCTCCCGGCGTGGCCGCCAGGCTGAATCTGTTCAGGTCGTAAGTAATGTCCACCGCGGTCTGAGGGAAACCGGAGTCATTTGAGAGTGTGGCGAGAAGGAACACCGCGGCGACACCCGTTGGGCGGGTCTGCAGGAGCAGGCTGGTCGTATTGTAGCGCGCTCCAGCACCCGAGGTACTTGGCGGGACCGTCCCGCTCGTCGGCAAGACTGTTGCAATGCCTGCTGCCGTCAGCAATTGCACTGCCCCGTCCAGCGCGGTTTCATCCAGGTAACTGTTGCCGGCGCCCGCGTTGAAGGTGGTGGACCACTCGGTCGCCGCTGGCGCCGTGTTGAAGGTGAGAACTCCGGTGCCAGCAAGACCGAACGATATGGCGGCTTGAGTCGCAACCGGAACTGCCAAACCGAGTGCGGCAACCGTGACAAGGATTGATTTGAAGGAACTTCCACGCATATGCTTTTGATGTATTTGTTTGTTCGTCGCCCCAGCCGAACCGAACCGCGCCGGGCCATCGGCACAGCTTTCGCGAGAGCGACGATTAACCTGAGAGTGGTGCAAGGTAAGCATACTCCCTCGGGAATTGCAACCCCGAAATCGCGCCCCAAATCACCCTCCGAACTGGACCTCGTATCAGGTCAGGCCATCCATCAGGTGTAGCTGCGATCGTGAGGTCGCGGGTCGCTCAGCCTGAAAGGCTGCAATAATTCAGCCCAGGGCAACGCCCCACTGGCGTTGAAATAAGGGGACGAAGCATGTTCTTACTCTCACTCCTACTCCTACTCTTACTCTCTAAACTCCTAAAGCGATTAAGATTACGAGTAAGAGTAGGAGTAAGAGTGGGAATGTCGCCGTCCGCCGGTTCTCGCGCGCTTAATTCAACGGCAGTGGGGCAACGCCCAGGGAGGCCGTAACCCTGTAGCCTCGTCAGCCCTGAAAGGGCGAAATAATCCATGGCAGCCATGGGCATCGGCCAAGGCTTTTGTTGCGCCCTTACTGGGCTGGGTCGGGTCGGACCGGCGATCCCCAGGGCGTTGCCCTGGGCTGGATTATTCGGCCCCGTTCGGGGCGTCCCGTCAATTGGGAGGCGCCCCCGTGGAGGCCGCCCATGGGCCGCAGCGTAGGGCAGGCGTCTCGCCTGCCCCGGCCGCGCAGCGGCCGAATCGGACGCGCCTTCGGCGCCGGGCAGGCGAGACGCCTGCCCTACTTTGGCTCGATCCATGGCTTCGTTGACTCCGCCGCCGAATCCCACAGCCGCGTAAATCGCAAATCGTAAATCGTAAATCCTCTGCCTCCACCGCGGGTAATCCCTCAGTCAGGTAGGGCGAGCGTACTCGCGAGCCGCTTGATTACTCAGCGTTTCTTGGCTCCGGCTCGCGAGGACGCTCGCCCCACCGGCATTCACTGAGGGATTACCACCGCGGCCAGTTCGCCGTTGCCTGCGCGCCTTCTCATCCCTAGAATCATGCGCCAGATGAAACACCAGCTTGATTTCGAGAAGCCCATCGCCGAACTCCAGCGCAAGCTCGAGGAACTCAGCAAGCACCGGGAAGCCCACGGCCTATCGGTCGACATCGAGCAGGAAATCGCGCAGATCGAGCGCAAAGTCGCCGAAACCCGCAGGCAGATCTTCTCCAACCTCACCGCCTGGCAGCGCGTTCAGCTCGCCCGCCACCCTCGCCGGCCCTTCGCGTTGGATTACTTGTCCATGACTTTTTCCGATTTCCAGGAGCTGCACGGCGACCGGCTCTATGCCGAGGACCGCGCGGTGGTGGGCGGGTTTGCCCGCCTTGCGGACCAGAAAGTCGTGGTCATCGGAACGCAGAAAGGCCGTGACACGAAGGAAAACATCCGGCGCAATTTCGGCTCGGCGCATCCCGAGGGTTACCGCAAGGCACTCCGGCTGATGCAACTGGCGGATAAATTCAACCTGCCCATCATCACCCTCATCGACACCGCCGGCGCGTACCCCGGCATCGGCGCCGAGGAGCGGCACATCGCCGAGGCCATCGCCGTGAATCTGCGCGAGATGATGCTCCTGGAGGTGCCCATCGTGGCCGTGGTCATCGGCGAAGGAGGGTCGGGTGGCGCGCTGGGCATCGGCGTGGCGGACCGCGTCCTGATTCTTGAGAACGCCTACTACTCGGTCATCAGCCCCGAAGGGTGCGCGGCCATCCTCTGGAAAGATCGGGCCGCGGCGTCGACAGCGGCCGAAGCCTTGAAGATCACCGCCAAAGACCTCATCGAACTGGGCCTGGCCGACGGGGTCGTTCCCGAGCCCCTCGGGGGCGCCCACCAGGATCCGGCGGCGACCGCCGCGACGCTCAAACAACACCTCATGACGAACCTGGAGGCCTTGCTCAAAGTTTCGCCCGCCGAGCTTCTCAAGCAGCGCTACGCCAAGTTTCGCGCCCACGGCCATTTCTTCGAGAAGTCGGCGAAAGCGGCGGCGACGTAAGCCTCAACATTTGGAAGGTTGTTCATTCGAGACCAACCCGTGAAGCTCTGTGCCACGCCCGCACGGAAGGATTGTCAAACCCCTTCCGTTTCGCTATAGGAAGTTGTGTGAACGTCAAGCTCACCAAACAGCAGCGCGACTACATTAAGGCCAAGCTCAAGACCGGCCAATACAGCAACGCCAGCGAAGTCGTCCGCGAAGCGATGCGCACGCAGGCCGCGTTGGAAGCCCGGCGAGAGGGGCTGGAACAGGCAATTGAAGCTGGCGTCGAAAGCGGCCCCGCCGAACTTGCCGACGCCGCGTGGTGGAAAACTCTTGACGCTGAATTGGAAAAGGCGCACGGGCGGCGACGACGCCGGGCGGCATGATCGTTCGCGTCCGGCCGCTCGCCCGGCGCGACCTCAAACGGCATTTTTCCCGCCATGCTTTACCCGTTCACGTTCAAGCCGATCTTCAAAACACGGCCTTGGGGCGGACGCAACATCGAGCGGCTCTACGGCAAGCCCCTTCCCACAGCCGAGCCCGTCGGGGAATCGTGGGAGATCTCCGACCGTCCGCCCGACGTGAGCGTCATCGCCAATGGACCGCTGGCCGGAAAGGACCTCCGCTGGCTCATGGAACACCACCGCCGCGACGTGCTCGGGCCGAACGCCGCGCCTTCCGGCCCCTTTCCGTTGCTCGTCAAGATCCTCGATGCCGAACAAACGCTTTCGGTGCAGGTGCATCCACCCGCCCACGTTGCCAAACGCCTGGGCGGCGAGCCGAAGACGGAGATGTGGTTCGTCACGGACGCGCGGCCTGACGCGGCTCTTTACGTCGGCCTGAAGCGGGGTGTCACTCGCGAGGATTTCGAGCGGCGCATGGGCGAGGGAACGGTCGCCGACACGCTGCACCGCGTGAACGTCCGCTCAGGCGACGTAATGTTTCTCCCCAGCGGCCGGCTGCACGCCATCGGAGGGGGCCTTGTCATTTTTGAAATCCAGCAAAACTCCGACACGACCTACCGCGTGTTCGACTGGAACCGGACCGGCCTGGACGGCAAACCGCGCGAGCTTCATCCCGAAGCGTCCCTGGCCAGCATCGATTTCGCCGACTACGAGCCGAGGCTCATTGCCAGCAAGTATTCCCCGAATCCCAAATTCGCCGTCCGACTGCTGGTGGACAATCCACTGTTCAAAGTGGACGCCTGCCGGGTACAGCGTCGCGAGCGCTTCCATCTGCGCAGCGAATCACTGCAGATTCTCGGGGTTGTCCGCGGCCGGCTTCGGGTCGCGCATGGCGAAAGTGAGCTCGAGGTCAAAGCGGGCGAATTCTGTCTTTTGCCGGCCAGCCTCGGGCGGGTGAGTTGCCAGGCCGAGGCCGCGCTCGAATTCCTCCATGTGCAGACGGGGTGAACGGGAGCGCAGGACGTGAAACGTAAAACGTGAAACGTAACAGCGGGCCCGCGGCGAGGTGATTACGAACGTTCCTCGGCCGGATTTACGTTTTACGCTTTACGTTTTACGTTTTACGAATCACCCGCGCCGCCGCATCGTGGTGTCGCGATGCCGGAGAACCTGAAAGACTTTCTCAAACGCTGGGCGATCACGACCGTTGCCGTGCTCGTTGCCGCGCACATCGTCAAAGGCATCGACTACGACGATTGGCTCGGGCTGCTCATCGCCACGCTGCTGCTGGGTCTGCTGAACGCCTTTTTGCGGCCGTTGTTGTTGCTGCTTTCCCTGCCCCTGCTGGTCCTCACGCTCGGCCTGTTCACCCTCGTCATCAATGCGGTCCTGCTCTACGGCGTCGGCCAGCTCGTGAAGACGTTCCATGTCGCATCATTCAGCGCCGCGTTTTGGGGCGGACTTGTCATCAGTTTGATCTCACTCCCACTGAACTTCCTGACCGGCGCCGGCGGCGCGCGAATCGAATTTCGCCGTGGCAAGCCGCCGGACCGCAACCAGCCGCCGCGCGATGACGACGACGGACCGGTGATTGATGTGTGAGAGGAAGCGTAAAACGTGAAACGTAAGAGTTGGCGTGCGGCGAAGTGACCACGAACGTCACTCGGCAGGACTTACCTGTTACGTTTTACGTTTTACGTTTCACGTTTCACGCTTCACGTTTCACGCTTGACGTTTTACGAACCACCCACC
>CAZZAQ010000124.1:0-9268 GCA_964652165.1 uncultured Bifidobacterium sp. | reverse complement strand
CGTCAGCGGACCTGGGGCTGCGCGCTGCGCGCTCCACCCCAGGCTGTCACATCCCAGGCTTTCAGCCCGAAGCACCGCTGGCTCGCTGCGTTCCATTCCACCGAAAACAGCGAGGATCCTCTTTTCCCACCCTAACTCGCTACGCTGGCTGCGCCTGGAGAAAACTGCATCCGCCCCCCTGGACCAACTACCAGGCCGCGGGCGTATTCTGACGGGCCGCTACGGCACGCCTGGGACGGGTCCGTGGTAGATCAAGTATTTGATATTACGGTTCACGCCGTCGGTGCCGACGAGCGAACCCCGGCCGGTGGCCGGGTTGAACGGCCCGGCATAAACGGTCTTGAATTGGTCGTTCGGACCCTGCCCTTGGTAGAACGCAGCGTAGTTCTGACGCGAAATGAGCGACCTGCCCGTGTACTGGTAAGCCGGGCCGCTGCCCTGAACGCTGTAATAATTGGCCGGGTAGTCATTAAAGAACGTCGCTACTGTTGTATTGGTCACGAAGCAGACCTGCTGGGTGATGGTGACGAACGTGATGTAGTTGGTCACGATGATAATGGAGTCGAAGTTGGTGATACTGTAGGAATTGGTGCTGATAGCGATGTTGGTTGTGGAGCAATCGCCTGGCGTGCTTACGCTGTTCGTGATGACTTCAAGCTCGGGTGCCGGAGTCAGTTCGAAAACTTCCGTGAATGGGCCCGGAGCGCTTCGCTTCTGACCGGTGCCGTAATAAGTGCCGCTCAGGCCATTGGTGACTTGCAGGGGAATCCCGCGAAACGTCACCTGGCCCGGGTAGCCGCGGCTGAGCAGAGTCAGCCTCGACGCACGCGCCGTACCGCTGAAGCTCAACGCGTTGGTGATGGTCCGGGCGCTGACTGACTCGGTGGACACCAGGTTGATGAAGCCAACAACTCGGTTGGTGGTCGTGGGGCTGGCGTACGACCAATTGCCCTCAAGACGGGCGCGGTCGGAGATGTTCGTGTAGAGGACCCCACGATTAGTGAAGATGCCGGTGGTCTTACCGACGTACGTGTACACGGCCCGCCCGCTGAGCGTGCCGTCAGGGTTGAAGAAAAGGTGGGCGACGCCTCGTTCGTTGCCACTGAGCACGCAATCCCACTGCCCGATAGGCGGCGCCTGGGCCGATGCCGGGACGGCAGCGAGGAGGAACAGCAGAAAGCCCAGCGAACACGCAAGGGCACGAAAGAGCCGGTAGAGGTGGGTATTCATAGCGTGGGCGCAGCGTAGCCATTTGGCTAGGCGCAGGCAAGCAACATTGAGAATCCTTGCATGTCGGCGGAGCCGGGAGTTGGTTGCGGGTTGCGCGAGACCGCGCTCGTCGATACGCTTTCACCGTGAGCCCCAAAGCCGCGACCGAGATGCAAATCGAGCGCTACCGACAGATGACGTGTGAAGAGCGGCTGGGCATCGCGCTGCGGCTGCACGAACTGTCATGCGAGATGGCCCGAATCGGCATCCGCCGGCAGCATCCCGGCGCGAGCGAGGAGGAAGTGGACCGGCTGTTGCGAGCGCGGCTCGAACTGGCGAGGAAGGGGTGACCGAGCAGGAACTTCTTGTCGATTGCCTGCGTCGTCTCCACAGCGCGGGCGTGGCTTACATGTTGACCGGCTCGATGGCCAGCAACCTGTGGGGCATCCCGCGCAGCACGCATGACCTCGACTTCGTCATTCAACTGCCTCCATCGGAGGTCCCGAAGTTCGTGGAGGCGTTTCGCGGGGACTTCTACCTCGACGAGGCGGCCGTTCGTGCCGCTTATCAGCCGCCCCACCAATTTAACATCATTGACCAGCGCTCCGCGCTGAAGACGGATTTCTGGCTGCTGCGCCCCGTGCCCTTCGAACGGGAGATGTTCAGCCGCCGAACAAAGGAGCGGGTGTTCGGCGAGGACTGCTGGGTGGCCACGCCGGAAGACGTGATCCTGCACAAGCTCTACTGGGATCGCATCACCCCCTCGGAACGCCAGCGCGGCGACGCGGCCGGCGTATTCGCCGTGCAGCGAGGGCGGCTCGACGAGGCTTACCTGCGGCGCTGGGCGGCCGACCTGGGAGTTTCCGCTTCCCTTGAAGACGTGTTGAGCGGAAGGATCGCGCCGAAGACGACATGAAACTCTGCCGCTTCCAACAAGGTCCCGGCCGGCCGCGAATCGGTCTGGTGCAGGAGGACGACACGATCCTCGATCTGTCCGCCGAGGGCATCGACCGGCTGACGAGCCTGTTCGAGTTCGAGGGGCTGGCGGCGCAACTCGGCGCGCTGGCGGGGCAGAACCTGCCGCGGCTTGCGCTGGCGGAGGTGAAGCTGCTCGCGCCGCTCGAACAGCAGGAGGTCTGGGCGGTGGGAGTGACCTATCTGCGCAGCAAGAAGGCGCGCATGGACGAGAGCGAATTTAGCGCGACGGCTTACGACAAGGTCTACGACGCGCCGCGGCCGGAGTTGTTCTTCAAGTCGATGCCCGAAAAGGTCGTCGGGCCGGGCGGCGCCGTAGGCATCCGCAGAGACGCGCGATGGAGCGTGCCGGAGCCGGAACTGGCGTTCGTGCTGAATTCGCGCGGGCACATCGTCGGCTACACGGTGGGCAATGACATGAGCTCGCGCGACATCGAGGGCGAAAACCTGCTCTACCTGCCGCAGGCGAAGGTTTACACCGGCTCGTGCGCGCTCGGGCCGTTCGTGCGCGTGGGCGCGGCCGAGGTGGAGGCGCGGACGTGGACGATCTCGCTGGAGATTCGGCGCGGTGGGACAGCGGTGTTTCAAGGCGAAGTGTCAGCAGGCCAACTCAAGCGGCCATTCGAGGAAATGGCCGGCTACTTGTTCCGGTGCCAGTCGTTTCCACACGGCGCGGTGCTGCTGACGGGCACGGGCATCGTGCCGCCGGATTCGTTCACGCTGGCGGCGGGTGACGTGGTGCGCATCGCGATCAGCGGCGTGGGTGTGCTGGAGAACACGGTGGAGGTGGTGTGAGGGGAGGACCACGAATGGACACGAATCAAGGCGAGGAGACGGTAGCCACGGACGGCACAGATTGGCACGGATTGGTGTCCGATTAGACCGCATTTCTCACCATCGCCCGTAGCCGCCGACGTGAGGAGGCGGATGGACGGTGCGTCCACGAATTCCGCCTCCTCACGTCGGCGGCTACAAACCGTAGGGTCCTCAAGCTCATGGTGAGAAATGGCGTTAGCGCGGCTGCGACCGTGAGGTCGCAGGCTGAATTCTCAAGCGGGAACGAAAAGGATACCGCTGCCCAACCTTCTGCGTCCACGTCCCGCGACCTCACGGTCGCAGCTACGCCAAATACGTACATGGATTCCATCCGTGAGAATCCGTGCAATCCGTGTCCTGCCCGTTCTTGTCCCTTCGTGGCGATTCGTGTTCATTGCCGGTTGCAGCCAATGGCCGTTGAGCCGCGTGCGGGCTCGGTTCAGGCCAGAACTTTGCGAATGACCTCGCCACCGTTGATGGTGGCACGCTCATCGCGGCCATTGTGGAGATACGTGAGCTTCAGGTGGTCCATCCCCAGCAGGTGCAGAATGGTGGCGTGGATGTCGTGCACGTGCGACCGGTCCTCGACCGCGCGCAGGCCAATTTCGTCGGTCGTGCCCACGGTCTGGCCGCCGCGCGCGCCGCCACCGGCCATCCAGAGGGTGAACCCCCACGGATTGTGATCCCGGCCGGTGCCCTTTTCGTTGAACGGCGTGCGGCCGAATTCGCCACCCCAGATGACGAGCGTGTCGTCGAGCAGTCCGCGGGCCTTGAGGTCGGTGAGCAGCCCGGCGATGGGCCGGTCGGTCTGGCGGCAATACTTGGTGTGGTTTTTCTCAAGGTCGCTATGGGCGTCCCAGCCGGAGCCGCTGCCGGAGTAGCATTGCACGAAGCGCACGCCGCGCTCGACGAGACGCCGAGCCAGAAGGCAATTGCGGCCGAACTTCGCGGTGTCGGGATGGTCGAGGCCGTAGAGCCGTTGGGTGGCTTCGGATTCGCGCGCCAGTTCCACGGCTTCGGGCGCGGCGGCTTGCATGCGGTAGGCCAACTCGTAGGCATCGATGCGGGCTTCCAGATCGGTGTCCTCGGATTTGTCGGCGCCGAAGTGGCGGTTGAGCTTCGCCAGGAAGTCGAGCTTGCTGCGCTGCTGCAGTGGGCTGACGCCCGCGGGTGGGGCGAGGTGGAAGATGGGCGCGCCCTCATTGCGAAACTGGGTGCCTTGATAGACGGCAGGCAGAAAGCCGCTGCTCCAGTTCTTCGGGCCGCCGTTGACTTCGGCGTCGTCGGTCATGATCACGAAGGAGGGCAAGTTCTCGTTCGCAGTGCCAAGGCCGTAGATACTCCAGGCGCCGAGCGCGGGCCGGCCGGCGAGGATGTCGCCGGTGTTCATCTGGCAAACGGAGCCGACGTGGTTGAGGCCGTCGGCAAAGCAGGAGCGGATCACACAGAGGTCGTCGGCGTGCCGGGCGACTTCGGGATACCAGTCGGAAATCCACAGGCCGCTCTGCCCGTGCTGGCGCCATTGGCGGCGCGAGGGCATGAGGGTATTGCCGGCGGTGCCCATCGCGGTGATGGGCCGGCCGAAGGATTCAGGCATCGGCTGGCCGGCCAAGGCGTCGAGCGCGGGCTTGGGATCGAACAGGTCGATGTGGCTCGGGCCCCCTTCCATGAAGAGCCAAATGACGGACCTGGCCCGCGCGGGGAAATGCGGGGGTCGCGGAAGCATCGGCTTCGTCGGAGCGGCAACGGCTTGCGCGCGGCTCAGGATGCCATCCAGCCCGAGCAGATAGCTGGCAGCGAGCGCGCCGAACCCGCCGCCGGAGCGGAAGAGGAAGTCGCGGCGTGAAGTCGCGGGCCGAATGTGGAGCGGTCGGAGGGGGTTCATTGCTGAAAGATTTTCGCCACGGGAATCTTCAAGCCGGGAAACAGCGGCGACTCGAACTTTCCGCGCACGCCGTAGGTGCCAACCGGTTCTTCCGCCGATTCCCCCAGGCGAAAGATGTGGACGCGCTTCGCTTCGGGATCGACGATCCACAATTCTTCGACCCCGGCACGGGCATAGACGACTCGCTTGGCGCCCTTGTCGAGCTTGGCGGTCCTGGGAGAGAGGACTTCGACGACGAGGTTGGGCGCGCCTTCAGCACCTTGCCGGGTCAGGATGGCTTTGCGGGAGTTCGCGACGAAATACACGTCGGGTTCATAGACGTTCAACTCGCTGAGTTTCACGTCGGAGGGTGCGATGTGGACCGTGCCAACGCGGCGCTTCCCAAGGTACGAGCGGATGAGGTGGTAAATGTTGCCGGCGATGTCTTGATGAAACAGATTCGGTGATGGGCTCATGTACAGGTCTCCTTCGATGAGCTGGTAGTAGGGAGGGCCTTCCGGCAGTTCCATGAAGTCCCGCGCGGTGATGGGCTTGAGCGCGTTGGTCTGCATGGCTCAGTTTTCGTACACGAACTCGTTCGCGTTGATCAGCATGTGGCAGAAATCGACAAGCGTTGCGGCGCGCGCGCGGTCGGCGTCCTCGGAGAGCAGCGGAGGCAGCGCGAGTTTCTCCCCGGTCCGGTCGCGCTCGGCGAGAATGGCGCGGTGTTGTTTAAAAAAGTCCTTTGCCATCGGCCGCTCGATGTCGTCGGGCAGCCGCCCATAGGCGAGGCGGTAAGCGGCGTCGATTTGCCTGCCCGCGTCGTCGCCAGCGATTTCGATCACCCGGCCGGCAAAACTCTGCGCCCACTGGAGCGTGAGATGGCTGTTGAGTAGCGTAAGTGCCTGGATGGGGCTGGTCGTAACGTTGCGGCGAGAACAACTCTCATGCGGATCGGGCATGTCGAAGCTGTCGAACATCGGGTAACGGGTGTTGCGCCGGACGAAGACATAGACGCTGCGCCGGTTCTGATCTTCGCCTGTGCTCACTTTCCAGCCGCCGCGCGGAGTCGCCATGCCAGCGGGCAGTTCGGGGAAGACGCTCGGTCCGCCCATCTTTAAGCTCAGCAAGCCCGCCACGGCGAGCGCCGAATCGCGGATGACTTCCCCTTGCAACCTTTGTCGGGGGAATTTCCAAAGCAGTTTATTTTGAGGGTCGAGCTTCGCCGCCGCCTCGCGATGGGCCGAGGATTGCTGATACGCCGCGGAAGTCATGATGAGACGGTGGAGGTGTTTCAAGGACCAGGGGCGCGCTGTCGTTGAATCGTTGAATCGTTGAATCGTTGAATCGGCGGCCGCTTCAACGCTTGAACGCTTCAACCCTTCCACGGGATTCATGAATTCCGCCGCCAGCCAATCGAGCAACGCCGGGTGCGTCGGCCGGTCCCCTTTGAGGCCCAGATCGCTGGGCGTGCCGACCAGGCCGCGGCCGAAGTGGTAATGCCACACGCGATTGACCATCACGCGCGCCGTCAGCGGGTTCTCAGGCGTGGTAAGCAAGGCCGCCAGCGCCGCGCGCCGGCCCGTCGTCTCGCCTGCTGCCACGGGCATCGGCCTGGCAGGCTTGACGCGAAGAATCTGCATCAGCCCCGGCGTGACTTCGTCCTTGGGCTTTTCGTAGGATCCTTTGCTCAAAAGAAACGTTTTGGGCGCTTCGCGGCCGATGTCGATCATCGCCGAGGCCGTCGGCAACGCGCCGGGGTGCAGCTCCGCGAAGGCATCGAGTTGCACCTTCAACTCGTGCCAGCGATTCGACTCGGCGCCCTTGAGCTTGGCCATCACGGCTTCCTGGTCGGCGATGTACTCGTACGACCTTGGATCCAGATACTGCCGGGCCTTCCAGACCATCATCCGCTCGAAGGGCGTTCTCTCGCCTTCGGCCTTGTTCCACGCGGCCTGGATTTCCGGCGGATATTTTTCGAAGTAGTCGCGTTCGATCGCGCGCCGTTTCGGCGCTTCGAGGGATTCCATCTGCGCGCGGATGCCTTGGGTCTTTTCCTCCCATGCGGCGAGTTTTTCCTGGAAGCGCTGCCGCTCCGCGGCGGGGACGAGCACGACGTCGTCCTTGGCTGCCGTATTCGCGAAGAATGCCTGCAACCGGTAGTAGTCAGTCTGAAGGATCGGCTCGAACTTGTGGTCATGGCAGCGCGCGCACGCGTAAGTCATGCCCAGGAACACTCCGCCGACGGTGTCGGTAATGTCGTTGAGGATTTCCTGCCGCCGCTGCATGAGATTGCGCGCGTTGCTTTCGTCGGCGTAATGGCGGTTGAAGGCCGTCGCGATCTGGGCATCGGCGTTGCCGGGCCAGAGCTCGTCACCGGCGATTTGCTCCTGCACGAAGCGGTCGTAGGGCTTGTCGTCGTTGAGCGATCGGATGACGTAATCGCGGTAGCGCCAGGCATTGGGGCGGGTTTCGTCGGTCTTGAAACCCTCGCTTTCCGCGTAGCGCGCCAGGTCCAGCCAGTGCCGGGCCCACCGTTCGCCGTAGCGAGGCGACTCCAGCAATCGGTCGACCACCTTGCCAAAGGCCCCCGGCGATTTGTCCGCGAGAAACGCATCGACCTCATCCGGCGTCGGCGGGAGACCCGTCAGGTCGAGACTCGCGCGGCGCAACAGTGTAATCTTGTCGGCCGCCGGAGCCGGTGCGATCCCCTTAGCCTCCAATTCCGCCGCAATGAACGCATCGACCGGATTCTGAATTCCGAATTCCGAATTTTGAATTCTCGGCACTGCCGGTCGCGTGGCCTTTTGGAACGCCCAATGCGCGCGATCTTCCGGCTGGATGCCTTCGCGAGCCAACGCCGCCATCGGGAGCAACGCGGCGAAACTCGCCGCCAGCAGCGTTGCCGTGGGAATGTTGGTCTGCTTCGTCATCTGGCAATTCGAGTTGGCCGGGTGCCACGCGTTCGCTGGCCATGAGCAACAGGATACTGGCGAATTGTCCGGTCGAAGTAAATCCGCAAATTCAGACAAGGACTGAATCGCCGTTTTTTTGCGATCGGCGGCAAGGGAAACTTGTGCACAGCCGCGGCCGGAGCCTTCTTTCGGCCGTGAATAACTCGGGACGCGACCGCGCCGAACGCCCGTGTTCATTGGTTTTTCATGAGATCAACGCGTTCGGCACAGAGACGCCGCCTGTGAATAAGCCGGTGCATAAGAATCGATTGTCGCCTCGCGCGATTCTGTTAATCTGTCCGCAGTTCATTGAAAGCACTGAGACATGTCGGGCACGGATAACATCCAGGTCCGGCGGTTTCGAAGATAATCCCAGGCAACTGGGGAAAGGCAGGGCCAGGCTGGCTGGTCCGGCCCCTCCAAGCTCCGGGCCGCAAGGCGCGGGAGGCGGAGGCAGGATTCACCGGTTCCTCCGGCGGCGTTCGCGCGCTGCCGGAATCGCGAAAATGGAATCGCGCGGCGAGGCACGATGAGAAACCGTTCCGAGCCGATTCAAGTAACACGGGCTGGTTTCGGGCCCGGGTGAATCGCAGTCACTCTAGAGAGTGAATGGTTGCTACTGTGTGCCAGCACGGAGCGGAGTGCTCTGGCGGGCGGATACCCATCCACCCGCCTGCGAAATCTGCCGAAAGGCGGACAAAGAGAGCCTCCGGGTCCGGGAAGGATCCGGGTCGCGGCCCGACTCGTTAAACCTTCCGGAACGTCGGCGATGCGTGAAACGACGCACCGCTGGCTCGTGAGCCAAAGGCAACCTGAGAGGTCAGAGGTCAGACCCGTGGCACGGGGCCAACGCACCGCCAAAAGCGGTGGCCGACCCCGCGCAAGTGGTGAAGACGCGGAAACCAAATCATGAACGTGTCTTTACCTGGTTCGCAGGCCGGTGGCGCAACCACCAGCCCAAGCGGGCCAAGAGGCCTCACTCGAAATCCAGCGAGCGCGAGCCGCTGGACGGCCCTGCTACGAGGCCGAACGAACTCCATTGGCCGTGGAGAATAGCGTCGGGAAGCCGGCAGCCGAATAGCCAACAGGCGCCTAATGCCGGCATGGGAAAGAGAGCGTGGCGAACTCCCACCCCCACTTTGGCCCCCGTTCGGTCGCAAGACCGGGCGGGGGCTTCAGGTTTCTTCACCGCTGTTTTCGGTGAATTAGAACGCAGCGAACCAGCAGTGCTTCGGGCTGAAAGCCTGGGATGTGACAGCCTGCGGTGGAGCGCGCAGCGCGCAGCCCCAGGTCGGCAGACGCAAAGAACTTTCCAGCCCTGAAAAGGGTGTTACCCCCGACGCCGAGCCGAGTGACGGCCTTTCAGGCCTTTGAGAGGGTATGGGTAACTTTGATCTGGGCCTGCGCTCGCGGACTCGCTTCAGCCCAGGCTGTCACAGGACGGGCCTTC
>CAZZAQ010000123.1:5636-9275 GCA_964652165.1 uncultured Bifidobacterium sp. | reverse complement strand
CCGCTACACGGCTCGCGCGTCCGATGATTTTCGCAGTGTCGATCCGGCCAGCCGGAAGGTGCTGCTCGGCGAAACCATTACAAATGGATTTCCGATTACGTACCAGTCGCACGGGGTCGGTTCCCTGGTATTCGGGACGGATGGCTCGTTGCTGGCCGTCTGCGGCGATGGCGGGAGTTACAGTACCACGGACCTGGGCAGCGCTCCCGAAACCTATTTCACTCAGGCCCTGGCCGAAGGCATCATTCGGCCTAAAGAAAACATCGGGGCGCTGCGGGCCCAACTGGTGGATTGCCTCTCCGGCAAAATCGTCCGAATCGATCCCGAGACGGGGGACGGATTGCCCAGCAACCCGTTTTACGAGCCAACCCGGCCGCGTTCCGCGCGGTCGCGGGTCTGGTGTCTCGGCTTGCGGAATCCGTATCGCATGGGGCTCCGTCCGGGCACCGGCAGTCACTCCCAGGCCGATGCCAACCCCGGCGCGCTTTACATCGGCGACGTCGGCTGGCGCACGTTCGAGGATCTGAATGTGGCGACAGGACCGGGGCAGAACTTCGGCTGGCCGCTCTACGAGGGGCTGGAAGCCCTGTCGAGTTATCGCAACAGCAATGTGGGCAATCAGGACGCCTCGAATCCCCTTTTCGGGACAGGCGGTTGCACGCAACGCTACTTTTATTTTCGCGACCTCTTGCGTCAGGACTCCCTCAATCCTCCCACCTGGCCGAATCCGTGCAACACAAGCGCGCAAGTGCCCGCGAGTATCCCGCGCTTCGTTCACACCCGGCCGGCCATTGATTGGAAGCATGAGACTGGCCCGGCGCGGACGGGGGTCTATACGCCGACCGGCGCCGCAGCGGTCACAAATGTCGGCGCGACGGGTTCGCCCGTGTCCGGACTACAGTTCAGCGGGACCAGTTCCATCGGCGGAACGTGGTACGAGGGCGACGATTTTCCGCCGATGTACAAGAACACTTACTTCCACGGCGACTACGAAGGGCAGTGGATCCGAAACTTCGTCTTCGACACCAACAACCGACCGGTCGCAGTGCGCGACTTTCTCACCAACGGCGGCGGCATTGTTTGCATCACCACGCATCCGGTGGAGGGCAGCCTCTATTATGTGAGATGGTCGTCCAATATCACGCGGATTCGCTACACGGGCAGTGGCAACCAACCGCCAAAAGCCTTGGCGAAGGAGAACAAAAGCTACGGCCCCAGCCCGCTTGCCGTGCAGTTTGACGGCAGCACGTCGGTCGATCCCGAGGGGTTGCCGGTGACCTATCGCTGGGACTTCGGCGACGGTTCGATGACCACTTCCGAGCCAAACCCGTCGCACACGTTCACCGCTCCTGCCGCGACGCCGACCTCATTCCCGGTGACTCTAACGGTTACCGATGCCTCCAACGCCACGGCGCAAGCCATGCTCCTCATTTCCGTGAACAACACGCCGCCCAGCGTCTCCATCACCAGTCCGACCAATGGAATGCGCTATCCATTGACGAACGAAACCACTTACGCGTTGACCGCAACCATTTCAGACGTCGAACACGGTCCCGATCAGCTCACGTGCGAGTGGCAGACCATCCTGCACCACAACCATCATACCCACGCCGATCCGGTGGTCACGAATTGCGCGACGACGACTGTGGTCTCGCCCATTGGCTGCGATGGAGAAAGCTACTTCTACAGCATCATTCTCAAGGTGACGGACGCCGCCGGACTTGCCACGACGCAGGAAGTGCGCCTGTATCCGGATTGCCCGGAGCCGCCGCCGATTCTGAAGTATCTCGGACGCGACGGTACCGGAGCAATTCGTTGGCAATTGACGGGGGATTCGGCTCGTACTTATTTGGTCGAGGGTTCGACCAACCTCGCGGGATGGAGCCCAGTCACGACCGTGCAGCCGGCCGCTGGCACGGCCGAGTTCAACGATGCCAACGCCGGCGCGCTGCAATTCCGCTTCTATCGCGCGGTGCTGGTTCCGTGAGGTTATTCTTTAATTGGACTGCGCGGCAACGCAGCCCTGCCATATCGCCTCACGATTCCGATTGCCCCGCCGCGATTCCCCGCTACCCTCCCGCGACAAGGCCGTGACCTGAACCGGAATGAAACCGACCGTCTATATCGAGACCACCATCCCCAGCCTGCTGACGGCGTGGCCCAGCCGGGACTTGCTCATCGCCGCAGCGCAAGCGGCAACCCGGGAGTGGTGGGAGACACGCGACAGATACGAGCTTTGCGTCTCCGAGGAAGTGCTGCGCGAAGCCGGTCGGGGCGACGCTGCCGCCGCAGCGCAGCGGCTTGCCGCTATCGGCGATTGCATCATTCTGCCCGTGACCGGCGACGTGGAGCGTCTCACGGAGCGCATCCTCGACGCCGGTCTCATCCCCTCGCGCGCCATCCGCGATGCCATCCATATCGCGGTGACCGCCGTGCATCGGGTGGATTATCTGCTCACCTGGAACTGCCGTCACATCAACAATGCCACCATTCAACGGAGGCTGGAGGCAGTGTGCCGGGCCGCCGGGCATGAACTACCCGTGATTTGCACTCCCAACGGTTTGCTGGGAAGTTCTCCCAAGACATGAAACCTGAGAATCCAATCGAAGAAATCTGGCGCATCCGCGATGAACTGGCCGCCGAGGAAGGCTGCGACGTGCATACCGTTTTCGAAATCCTTCGCCGCGAGGAAAAGAAGCACGGGGACCGTGTGCGCTCACTCCGCGAAACGCCGGCCGGGGAATCATTGGCCCTGCGCGAAGAACCCCCGAAGGCCGACTGAAGGATATGTGCACCCGTGGGCTAAAAGCCACAAGGCTGCTCCCGCAGGCTCGCTCCGCGAGTCGAAACACGCCATCCGAGGGCGAGAAGCAAGGTAGGGCGGGCGCTGCCGCGCCGCCCTGATCGAAAGAATGGGGCCGCGCGGCAACGCAGCCCTACCAAATCGCCTCACGATTCCGATTGCCCCGCCGCGATTCCCCGCTACCCTCACGGGACAAGGCCACTATTGTGACGCGATGAGCCATGCAAGCGAAATTACTGCGGAAGTGATCGAAGCGAAGTTCGGGCAGCAAAGCGCAGCTGGTCGATTCGCAAACTTCTGCAATGCTGTGATTGTGGCCGAGGGCACCGGGCCATTAGAAGGCATTCCGGTTCTTTCCGAGAAGTCGGGAGCAGATGGCTCCTTCGACGGCGAGTGGGATGTCTCTACACGCGATGGAGCAGCGGCAGAGGCGAGCGCTAACCAGTTCGGACTTTTCGGCTGGAACGTCTATCAGTTCAAGGCTCGTGGGATTGCTGGCGGCGGAAGAGGCAAGGCGGTTTCGGGTCTGAAAAGTAGCTTGAAAGGTGCCCTATCGGAGCTTGTCACCCGGCTAAAACGTCCGAAGGACCTCAAGCAGTACGTGCTTTTCACAAACCTCCAATTGGGGCTGGAAAGCGCGAGTACGACTAAGAGCGGGGCAACTCTTTCAGAGGACCGGTCGGAATTGAAGGCAGCAATTCGCGACGGAGGCAGTGCAATGGTTCCGATTCAGATCGTCGATGCGGCTCAGTTGGCCGCTTTCGTCAACAAGCATCCTGCTTTGCGGCTCACGTACTTTTCGCCGCAGATCGCGCGTTCCTGGGATGAGAAATGGC
>CAZZAQ010000123.1:0-5626 GCA_964652165.1 uncultured Bifidobacterium sp. | reverse complement strand
CATGAAGAGCAGAGCGCGAAGAATTACAAGGTGACGATTCAACCTCCTCTGGTCGGAAGGGAGAAGGAGTTGGGTGATCTGGCCAATTGGCTCGCTGACGGGAATACAAAGGTCATAGCAATCTCGGGTCCGAGCGGGATGGGCAAGACCCGACTGGCGTTGGAGAGCACTCGCCAAGACCGGTTCTGCACCACGGTAGTGGATTTGGTTGATGAGTTTGAATGCTGGGGGCTTGGCTCCATCGGGACTCCACCTCAACCGCGCATCATAATCGTCGAAGATCCTGATGAAGATCAGGCATGCCGTTTGGCAAAGCAGGCGACCGCTGCGTCAGGTGTGAAATTGATACTCACGTTCCCTTCGGAGGCCAATACGCCGTCCTTGAAGCTGACTGAGCACGACGCTATCAGGTCGCTCGTGCTCAAGCCCCTGGACCGTGATCAATCAGAGAAGCTGCTCGTCGCGGCAGGTGCCAAATTCGATGGTAATGCTTTGGACTGGATTATTCGGCAAGCCGGTGGTGTTCCGGAGATTCTTCTTAGTGTTGCCGAGCTCGGACCTGAACTCCGTGACAAGTCCGGCGATCTTCAGGCAAAGCTGGCAGAGGAGTACCGTAAGCGCATTGAGAGGAAACTTGGTTCGGATGCGATGCAGGCTTTGCGGCTCATCAGTCCGCTTCAATGGGTGAAGGTGGCTGGTGACAAGACCGACTTGCCTGTGCTGCTCAACACGATCGGCACTGGGCAAACGGCACCACTCGTAATAGATCAACTAAAGCAGTTGGAAAAGATGGGGTACGTCCGATGGAGGGGTGACCACGTCTCATCGGTGCCGCCGCTTTTTGCAGCGGCGCTCGCTGAAGCTGTAGTAACGACGCAAACGGACTCCGTATTCTCTCTCTTTGAGCAACTTGGCGATGCCGCGCGAAAAAGGCTTCTTGAAAGGGTTATCACCACCAACGTCGGAGAGCAGTCCAAGTTCTGGGACCATGTATTCGAGAGCGCATTCGGGACGGGCGAGCGACTACTCGCCAACCTCGATTTTCTGGACTGCGTCGGGCGTGCCGTACCCCGGCGAACCGCGCGGTTCTTGAGTAGCCAGATCCGCGAGTTGGAGAGCATCCTTTGTGAGAACGAGTACAACTCGAAGCGCAGTATACTGTTGAGCACGTTCCGCGATTTAGCTTACGAGGCGGAGAGTTGCGCGGAAGGAATACGGCTGCTGCAAACTGCCGCGTTATACGATCCA
Source organism: uncultured Bifidobacterium sp. (assembly GCA_964652165.1). GTDB lineage: Bacteria > Verrucomicrobiota > Verrucomicrobiia > Limisphaerales > JADJPG01 > DASTLJ01. The sequence goes on along the minus strand of CAZZAQ010000123.1, from coordinate 4,378 downwards.
TGGGAGACGCAAAGCAGATCAGCGACAGAGCGGTTCTGCGAGTGCTTCATTCATTGGTACTTTCCGTTCCCGATGTCCTTCCAAGATCGCAAGAGATGGTTGCAGCGAATGCTGAAATCGAGCAACCCAATAGAGCGTCGCCTGGCGGCACGTGCCGTAGTAACGGCAACCGCTCCTCCACACCATCTTTCGGGTTACGCGGTGAACGCCCGCAAGCTGAGCAGGCCGCCGCCCAAGCGCCTTTGGAATGAGGTGCATGAGTACTTGGATCACATGTTGGAATTTCGTTTTGAACTAGCTCAGGACACGGACAAACTAATTGCCGAGTTCGCTCAAGAGAAGTTTGTCGGTTCCTTTCAAGAACTGCGCGGGCATCTGCCTGCTGACCGCCTCGTGGCCTCACTCGAACGGTTCTTGGACTTGCACGCGGCCGGAAAGCTGAAGGCAGATGCCAGTGATATTCGCCGCGTTCTCCACTGGATCGAGAAGGGGTACGCCGAAGCAAGCAACCGACCGGACCTCGCAGAGCAGTCTGCGAAATGGAAGACCGTAATTCAGAGGGTGACTGCGCTGCGGCTTCGGTTTGATCAAGGCCCGTTTCCAGTGCGCCTTAAGATCGCCTTGGGTCACGCTTTCGACACTGAGTGGGAAGAAGTTGGTGGCAAGCGCTTGTACTCGTTTGAAAAGCGATGCCAAGTTCTGGCTCAGGAAGCTGTGACTCAACCGGCAGCGATGACTGAAGAAGCATGGGCAATCTTGAAAACCTCGGATACCTACCAGGTGCATACCTTTGTGTCCGCTTTGGGGGAGCTTGACCAGTCACACTGCTTTTTGGAGCGGCTTGAATCGGACTCTGGGGACCGGCATGGCGCCTACAACTTAGGATGGTACCTAGCTGGCCTTCAAAAACGAGACGCGGGCTATGTTGATGCGCGCCTACAGGAGGCACTATCTCAATCCCGTTATTCAAAAAACGTCCTCCTGGCTGCCTTAAAATACACAGGTCCAACCGAAGGAAACCGTACGCGTCTGCTCAAACTGATTGCTGACCGTGCGGTGGAACAAATCGATGTTGCCGACATGTTCGTAACTGGACGCTGGCTCGACGAACTACCACCGACTGAAGTGCGGACGATCTTAGAATTCATCGCCACAGGACCCGCAGACTGGCCAAAATGGATGGTACACGTTGTCAGTCTGTATCTTCATGGAGGTAAAGCCTTACCAAAACAACTGATCTCAATTGCAGAGAACTCACTGAATCGAGTGGAGGCAGTCGATAACTCTCTGGATTGGGAATGTGGGCAAGTGGCTATCGGCATCGGTAAGGCTGACCTGGATAAAGCTTTTGGACTCTTGAAACGTCAGATTGGGGCTATGAAGACCGCCGTTTGGCGGGGGATATGGACGCCTTTCCACGCTTTCAGGGCGACTGATTTTTGGCAGTTCCTTCGTGACAGGGATGCAGAAAGGGCCTACCGCGAGTTGCTCGGGCTCGATAGATCAGTAGCCAAAAGCGAACTCGGGTTGTTGCTTGAGTTAGAAAACCATCGAGATGTCCTTTTGAAGATGGCAGCCGAGAACGAGGCCACCGGCGCTTTCTTTGCAGGCTTGGTATCTGGCGCTCAGAAGGGCTTCTTCCCGTTCGCGTACTCTCTGATGCAACAGTTCCCGGGGAGTGAGGCAATAAGGTCGGAACTTAGTTCGGCGGTGGCGTATCAAACTGGATCTGCCGAGTTCTGCTTTGGGTCAGAAGCCGACAAATTCCAACAGGCAAAGGACGCCATCGAATTTGAACTGAAAAGTTCCAGCACTCCAGCGCACTGCGTCGGCTGGCTCGAAGAAATCAAGCACCGCCTTCAAAGCTGGACAAACAATCCACGGTTCAAGGATCACGACGAGGCTTATCTTGGCTGGGATTAGTTAGGGGTGGACCAATTCCTTTCGCCGTCACGAGCGAATCCGGCGTGATTTCCGTCGGGTGCGCGCCTTGTAAGGCGGCGAATTTTCCTGCAACGCCGCGACCGCTTCGAATGCCGGGTGCGGCTTCAGGTCGATTTGAAGCTGGGCGTGGGGATTGTGAGCGCGGCGCAGGAGCCATTGAACCAACTCACGCCGGCCATCTCCCCCAAGGCGGTGAGGAAGGACGCACCTCACCCGTCCTGCGGACACCCTCTCCTCATCTGATGCGGAGAGGGGCAAGGTGTTTTCGTTCAGCAGGCGCGCAGCAAGTTGATTGTTGATAGTTGAGGGTTGAGCCCGAATCCCGAAGTCGAAACCACGGATTCCACGGATAACACGGATGCTGAAAGCGTTCCGTGAGCCTTGGCCTGGATTGGTTCTGGGAATTCCCACTGCAAAGTCTTTGTCATCCGTGCCATCCGTGCCATCCGTGGTCCTCTGTTTCGGTTTTCGGGTTGAGTGCGGAGAGGGGCATTCCACGCCCACGCTGTTGCGCCCGTGCTTGAAGTGGCGCCCGTCGCTATCGGGGCGGAGTTGCGGGCGGCGGTGTGAGGGTGTGCAGGACGGCACCCGTGTCCGGTGAAACGAGATGGACGGCGCCCAGCGTCGAGGCCACGGCCAGCATTTTGCCATCCGGGCTGTAGGCAACCGCCGATACAGCGCCGCGCACAAAGTCTCCGTCGGCAGAGAATTCGCTCTGAAGCGTGAAGGTCTTCACGTTCTCTCCGCTCTGAAGGTCCCAGAGCCGGGCGGTGTGGTCGCCCGCGGAGGCAAGCTGTTTGCCGTTCGGAGCGAAAGCAACATTGTAAACACGATAGGTGTGGCCGGTCAGCACGTTCACGGGCATCAGCGACTTCGGATCCCAAAGTCGAATCGTCTGGTCGTAGCTGGCGGAGGCGAGCAGCTTGCCGTTGGGAGAGAATTTGACGGACATCACGTCCCCGGTGTGCCCGCGGAGGACGCCGACCTCATTCCCCGACTTAAGATCCCACAAGCGGATGGTCTGGTCGCGGCTGCCGCTGGCGATGAGCCGGCCATCCGGGTTGAGGGCGATGGCGGGGATCTGCTTTTCGTGGCCGGTGAGAGTGCGGAGGGTCTGCGCATTGCTCGCGTCCCAGACACGGATCGTCCGGTCGTCTCCGGCGGAGACCAGCGTGGCGCCGTCGGCCGTGAGGGCGACGGCATGAACGTCGTTGGAGTGGCCCTCGAAAGTTTTCAGGACCCGCCAGGGAGGCGCGGCCTCGCGGATATGACTCACGCGATCTTTTCCCCCGGTGGCCAGCCTTTTGCCGTCGCCCAGCCACGCGATGCTGAAGACCCAGCCTTGGTGGGCTTCGATCGTCGTTCGCAGTTCGCCTTTCGCGGTGTCCCACAGGCGCAAGTGGCCGTTCCCGTCTCCGGTCGCCAGCGTGCTCCCGTCCGGGCTGAATGCGATCGAGTGCACCGCGAAGCCGTAGATGGGATAAGGCATGAGGTCCGTCGCCGGCCCATCGGGCGCGACGCCGGCTATGGAGGGGGCCTTGGTGGTCAGCTTGACTTCGTCGGCGCGCGTCGAGGGGAGACTGAGCGCAACACTTGTGAGCAGGAGGCACAGGATTCGGTGGTTCGTTTTCATATCGTTCTACGGCTCATTAAAGCAGATCCGCCGCGAGGAAGTGTCAAGAGCTCGTAAAAGAGTGTGGGCTCCCCATGGACCTCGTAGCAGCCGACGTGAGGAGGCTCACTCTTTTTCGGGGAAAGGAAGTCAGAGCCTCCTTACGTCGGCTGCTACGGTTCAGGGGTTCAACGCGCGGACTTTCGTTTCGGGGAATTCTCTCCTCGGCCGTCTCCTCCCTCCGAGGGAGGAGAGGGAGCAGCCGGGCGTGGCGGTCATAACAGTATCAAGATGCGCCCGCGCAGTCGCTCAATCTCCCGCTGAACGATTGCGCTGAAACGATTGCGCTTGCCCCGCGGAGCCGAAGCGGTTAGCAACCGCGCATGGCGCACGTCGTTACCAGCAAATGTGTCGGGTGCAAGTTCACGGACTGCGTGGAGGTCTGTCCCGTGGCCTGCTTTTACGAGATGGACGGTCAGGTGGTGATCCACGCGGAGGATTGCATCGACTGCACGGCTTGTGTGGCGGAATGTCCGGTGGAAGCGATCTATGCCGAAGCGGATGTCCCGGGGGAGTTCCAGCCGAACACTGAATTCAACGCCGCCGAAGCCAGGCGGTTGAAGGATTCCGGAGCCGCCGCCATCGTGAAGAAAAAGGAGCCCCTGGCAACGGCCGCGCAAAGGAAAGCCGAGCTGGGCTACTGAACTCGCCGGGAAGAAGGTAGCCGCCGACGTGAGGAGGCGGACTCATTCCTAGGTGTGGTCCATCCGCCTCCTCACGTCGGCGGCTACATCCGTTCCGAAGCTTCCGGGCTATCGCCGG
>CAZZAQ010000122.1:431-9293 GCA_964652165.1 uncultured Bifidobacterium sp. | reverse complement strand
AGGGCAGCAGGGTCGGTTCGCGGACGCCCCAGTCGGCGAAGGCCCGGGCAAAGCGCATCATCGAGTACAGGCGCACTGGCTCCGAAGTGTTGATCCAGGTGCGCATGCTGCTGAGATCGTAGGGGCCCACCATCCGCTCACGCCGCTCAGCGAGATAGGAGTAGGCGAAATTCGGCAGCCAGCACAAAGTGCCGCGGTAGCGGTCAATATAGCGCAGCAGAAGCTCGGGGTTGAGCACCCAGTCCCCGGCGGCGAGGTGCAGCGAGGGCAGGCTGAACTGGAGAGGTAACCAGAGGCAGCCGATCAGGCCCATGTCGTGGTAGAGCGGGAGCCAGGAAATAACGCTGTCGTCGGTGTCCAGCGCAAGGCCCTTGCGCAGAAGGTCAAGCTGGTTGACCAGCATCTTGGCTGTGACCACGACCGCTTTCTGCACGCCGGTGGTGCCGCCCGAAAATTGCAGAAAGAGGGCATCCGCCGGCGCCTCGGCGCGGCTTACGGCCGGGCCGCGCCCTTCTTCCGCCCCCAGGTTCAGGGCAACGGAGAAGAACTGCTCGTAGTGGGCCGCACCGGTCGCTGCGCAAGCGGTGGTGGTGTAGGGCAGCCCCGGGTGCAGGTTCTCCGCCAGGCGGGGAAGAGTGATTATCTGGTGGGCGGGCAAATGGGCCAGTTGGTGCAGGAGATTTCGCTGGTACTTTTCTGGATCGATGCGACTGGTTGGCCAGGCCAGGATGGCCGGCAGATAGCCCTCCAGAACCAGTCCCAGATGGAGAAGAAACAGTTCCGGCGAATGGGGCAGGAGAAGCAGGATGACGCCATTCCGGGGGACTGCAGCGTACTGGTTGGCCAGTTGACGACTGCGGTCCAGTATCTCGTCGCCACGAAGTTCCAGGGGGGCGTCGAAATGGGGAGGAAGGACGATGCGCAACAGCACTCGATCCCGAGTCTCCTCCAGCTTCGCGCGCAGTTGTTCGCGAAAAATCGCCGCGTTCATGCGAAGAAAGGGCCTGCTGCCTTCCTTGAGTGGGATGAAGGAATCCGCTTCATCATAACAGAGGCTCTTTGCGAGGGCTGGGTCGCTACCGCGGGGCGTCCGGTCGCGCAACCTAGTGCCGCGGATGAGCATCGCGCCCACCGCGCTGGAGGCGCTGGGAATCGCCCGACCGGAACACATGCGCTGGCCGTCGCTGCTGCACGCCGAAGCCGCCTTCCAGGCTTCAGCCTCCCACCCGTAGCGGCCCAGCCAACTCCCGCGGGCGCCAGTTTCCTGCGCGACCGTGGAATTCCCCCGTCACGGAATGGAGCGCACGATGTGCGGGCCCAGACGGTTGGCGACGAATAGCGGCAGACGCTGCCACAGCCGGATAGCCAGCCGATACTTGGGGTTGTCGGGCCGGAGATGGGGAAGGGAAACGCCGGGGGCCAGCCAGTAGTACCAGTGCAGCGGGACTTCCTCCGGCTTCCACTGCTGCTTGAAGCGGTGGGTGCCGCTGCCGGGGGTGCAGCGACCGAGATCAAGAGTGCGGAAACCGCGCTGGATGGCCCACTCCATCGCGGTCCAGTAGAGCAAGATGGTGGAGTACTCACCGCGGGCTTCAGGAATGGATGCGATCCAGGGCAGCTCGGCGGATTCGCGAAACGAGGTGAAAATGGTGGCGGCGACGGGCTGGCCGCTTTTCCAGAGGGTGAGGATGCGGCAGGAGTCTCCCAGGCCGCGGCAGACGTTCTCAAACCAGCGCCGCGGATACACCGGCGTCCCCAGGTTGCGCATGTTGGCGGCAAACACAGAATAGAAGCTGGGCAACTCCTCGCTGCCGGACCAGCGACACTCCAGCCCGTGCTTGCGGGCGTTGCGCACCTTGTTGCGCAGGCGGGAACTGAGTGCGTCCCAGAGTTCAGATTCCTTCTGCGGCAGACGAACGATCATGGCCACCTTGGCGGAGACGGTCTGCCACGCGGTTTCACAAGCAGCCCCCTGGCGAAGCTCGACGTGCTGCGCTCCCAACTCGCGGGCCAGCTCGGCGGCGCGGGAGAGCAGTAGATCGCGAGCTTCGACGGTGTCAGCCAGCACGCCGCCGTAGTTCACAAAAGGCAAGGAAATCAGGAAGTGGCCGAACAGCAGGCTCTTCATTGCCACCAGAGGCAGGACGCCCTGGATAGCGCCAGCACCGTCAGACCGGGCGGCCAGGTAGTAGGCAGGGTGACCGTAGGTTTGCTCGAGGATGGTCTTCCAAGTCCAGAGATGATAGGCGCAGGCCGCCGGGGAACGCTGGACGTAAGCGTCCCAGGCGGTGGAGTCGGTGCAGACTTCGATGGTGGTAGAAGTCATCGGCTGCGCATCCCCCGCCCTCACTGCGACTTGGAGCACACGGAGTAGAACACGAACTCGGAAAGACCGGTGTAACCCTTGATGTTATCGCGGGTGGAGGGAGAGCGGCGGTCCTGAGTGCGCGCCTGGAGGTATTCATCCAGGCTCTCCCGCTGGATGCGCAGGCCGTGGGCTTCCAGGAACCGGCGGATGCCGGCGGCGGTGAACGAATAGGGGTGGCCCGGGTCAATGCGGAGCGCGGCCAGGATGGAATGCAGGGCCGCGCCCCATCCGGTGCGCACGTTTACGGCGAAATAGAGCAGGCCCTGGGGCTTCAGGACGCGGCCTATTTCCCGGAGCAGGTGGCCGGCTGCGTGCACGTGGTCGAGGACGTTCTCCAGGATCACTAGATCGAACGCGGCCGAGTCAAAGGGCAGCCGCTCCCCCATGGCTTTCTGGTAGCGGACGGCAGGGTCGCGATATTTCGTGAACGCCTCCTGGCTGCGGTAGAAGTCTTCCAGGGGATCGATGGCGTGGCGCTCTCCCCAGCCCATGAAGCTGACGATGCCCACGGGGCCGCACCCGATCTCAAGGACGCGGGCCGCCGGCTCATGTTCCTCCGGCAACAGGCCGGCAAGATGCTTCTCCATCTGCTGCGCCTTCCAGCGATACCAGCCGTCGGGGGAATCGATGACACCGTCGCGGAGGCGCGCGCCCTCGCGCTCCCAGTAAGAGCGCTCGTAGTCCTGCGCCCGGCGCCATCGAGCTTCAGAGGACATGAAGAATCCTGCACTTGAGTGAATCCGCTACCCGGCAATAGCCGGACAAACGTCCCTAGGTACGGAAGTCGAAAACATCGACCTCCCCCGACTGGAATTTGAGAAACGGATAGTTCACCGCGGTGCGATAAACGGAACGGGCGCATCCGGGAACCATCCGGTCGTGCAGCTCGATCAGAAGAACGCCGACGTTACCCAGCCATCCATCGTGGTGCTCGAAAATCGGTTTCTCCGCCCCTTCAATGTCCATCTTGAAGACGTCGATTCGGGAGGTTCCGATCTCGCGCATCAGGTCAGGCACGGAGAAAGCGCTGATTCCGTCGCCGTCCGCGTCCTTGACCGCGAAGGCAAAGCTGGCGGCGTCTGGATTCTGAATCGAGACCTTGCCGGTTCGATGCCACAGCGCGGCTCTCAGAGGCGTGACATTAGAGAACGGTGCAACGTTGCGACACAGCAGCTCGAAATTGGCCGCATCCGGCTCCAGCGCAATGACCCTGGCTTCCGGAAAGAGCCTGGCGAAATAGACGGAAGCCAGGCCGATGTGCGCGCCCGCATCCACGATGGTGGCCACCTGGGCGGCTCCCTTGATGTAGCCGTATTGTTCATCGAGGAACACCTGGGCGAAGACTTCCCGGTCAACATCGTCGGAGCGCAGGTAAACAGGGTTCGAAAGGGTGGGAAGATAGACCTCGGACAAGGGAGAAGTGGAGAAGAATGCCTGCCGGGTGGCCCGGAACCCAAAGCGCAGGGCCGAACGGACCACATGTTTTGCCCGATAGACGAAGCGTTCGTTCATAAACCCTTAAGGATGCATTTTCGCACAGCAGAACAAGGATGCCCGAGCATCTGCGCAATCCGCAGGCACTTCTCCGCCGGCTAGTGCAGGAGGCGCTTCCGGACCACTTCCAGCAACCGCCGGCGCTGGGTGCTGATGTGGAGATCCCCTTCACAACGCAGCCGTCCCTTTCTTCCGTACTCTGCGGCACGCTGCGGCTGGTCAAGCAGCGAGGCGATGGCATCGGCGAGCTGGGTCACGTTTCCCGGCTCATACAGCAGGCCGGTCTCTCCGTCGAGGACGGCTTCCGGCAGTCCTTGCAGGCGTGAGGCAATCACGGGAAGCCCGCAGGCCCCCATCTCCAGCGGGGTGCGGGGAAACGAATCCCATCCGGTGGAGGGTATGACCCCGCAGAAACATCCGGGCAGAATGCGGGCGAAATCCTGGCGGTAGCCTCCGAAGCGGATGAAGGGGTCGAGGCCGAGACCGGCGTAGATCTGCTCGTACTCGCGGCTTTCCTCGCCCTTGTTGCCACACAGGAGAAAGCACACATCGCGGCGCCCGCGGCGGTGGAGCAGCTCGACGGCCGCGTGCACCAGCGAATGCACTCCCTTGCGAGGTTCCATGTGGCCGGCGTAGACGATTACCCGGCGGTCCCTGGGAAAGTTGAACTGTTCGTAGACGTAGTCGGAAGGGCCGGGCTGGAAGAGGGAGGTGTCCACGCCGAGAGGCACCACGTCGAGCATGTGCTGGGGTATTCCGCGGCCTTGAACCGCGAGGTCGGCCATGGCGCGGGACTCGAAAATGAGTCCGTCGAGTTTGGAATCCGACAGGGTGAGGTGGAGCCGCTTCAGCCAAAACTTCCAAGCGGGCGGGATGGAGGCCATGGGGGCGCCCCAGTAGGCGAGGATGGTGCGAGCCCCGGCCTGGCGCAGACGCCGAAACAGGGGATGGACGGGCGGAATGTCGAAGAACAAGACGAACTCGATGCGGTGCAGGCGCACGTATTGCGACAAACGGTCAAGGTTGGAAGGGCTCTCATCGGCAGGATCGAATTCCAGGAGTTGGCCAAACCCTTCCGGCAGGGTGTTGGGGCGGCCACGAATGAAGTTCTTGTAGGTAAAATGAATCGAGGCGGCGTCCCCGCCCGCAAGCTCCAGCCCCAACAGGTAGAAGAGAGCCTCCAGCGGAGCAATGGCGTATCCAATGTTGGCGCCTACGTGCATCACGAAGAGGGAGCGTATGGGGGTTGGAGTGGCCATAGGCGGACGGACGGGAACTTCCTCCTCGCTTTTCCCCCTGGGCTTCGCCGTGGGTAGGACAAGAGTACACCGTGGCTGGATGTGCGGACAGACAACAGGAACGCTGCAGGGCTAGCGCTCAACGGAGGCGAGTAGGGGCCAAGAAAAACGGGGCCGCCCAGTGGGCGGCCCGCGGAAGTTGCGGCCTTCCTGGCTAGGGTCCGATATAGGCGTCGGCGATGACGATGTCGTCCCAGAAGCGGAGCTCATCCATCACCAGGTAATTCACGCGGTCAGCCTGGTTGCCGATCTCCCAGCGTTTGATGTTATTACCGAACACCGCGTCGACGGGGAAGGGGATGCATTTGTACGTGCGTCCCGGGCAGTTTACGGTGTCGGAAAACACCGTTTTCTTGAACACCAGGTTGCCGTCAACGTACATCCGGATGAAGGAATCCGAGGCCCCCAGCCCACTCTTAGACTGCACCTCCACTTCCAGTGAATACCAGCGGTCAAATTGGAATTCGAACATGCCGTTCACCAGCGTGGACTTGTTGGGGAGTTCGCTATCGAAGCCATAGAAAGTCACGGTGGGCGAGATGCCAGACTGCGGGCTATAGCTCACGCGCAGGCCATTCTTGGCAGTGTCCACTCCAACCACCAGATACCACAGCGAGTTGGGAGTGCCGCCCGGACCGGTGGCAGCCCTGATGTAAAGCAGCTTCCGGCTCATTTCCGGGCTGGCGCCCGGCTCCGGAGTCTTGATGTAAAAGTATCCGCGGAGGTTGAACCTCTGCAAACCTGGGAGGATGTCTTTCGAAACGTAGCGGTTCTTGTCCTGGTGAGCAGCGCCGCAGGCCAGGTTGGTGCTGTCTCCGCAGACGTCATAGCGGATCTGGACCGACTTGGTGCCGCTGCGCACAAACGCCGGGTTGGTGTTGACCGCGACGCGATCCGCGGTCTGGAAATAGTTGAAGTTGGAGAGGCTGCCGCTCTCAAAACCGTCCTGGAAAAAGACCTGACCGTAGCGGAACCCATTGGTGCGGGTGGCGATACCGCCATCCGGATTGTTTACCTTGACATCCACGGCGCCGATGGCTTGGGCCGGGGTGACGGCGCGCACTTCGCTGCCGCTGACAAAGGTGACGGAAGTAGCGGGCAGGGAACCAAAGGTTACGGTTGCGCCCGACTGGAAGCCAATGCCCTGGATGATGACGGTGGTGCCGCCGGTGTTGAGACCGGAATCAGGAATCAGCTTGGAGATTGCCGGAAGGTTGGCGTAGGTGAGCGAAGCGGGCAGCGTGTCGTTAACGGTGTCCGGGTTGGTGATCTTGACGTCCACCACGCCAGCCACATGGGCGGGAGCGGTGGCCTGGAGCTGATCGGAGTTGACAAAGGTGGTGGCCGCCAGCAAGCCTCCCATCAGAACGGACGCGCCGTTCTGGAAACCGGAACCGTTCAAAGTGATCACCGTGCCTCCTGCGATGCTGGCTGCCGTGGGCGAGATGGTCACCAGGTCCAGCCCCAGGTAGTTGTAGGAGGAAGGCAGGGTCCCGCTTCCGCCATCGGGGTTGGTGACCACAATGTCCACTGCGCCGGCGGCGTGCGCCGGGGTGTTGCAGGTGATTTGTCCGCCGCTGACCACATTGATTGCCGTCGCCGCCACGCCGTCAAACGTGACCGTGAGCCCGGAGACGAAATTGGTCCCGGTGATGGTGACGGCGGTGCCCCCGATCTGAGCGCCGCTGTTGGGGGAAACGCTGGCCGGGGTGGGAGTGCTGGTCTGGCTCTTGCCGGTGCTGTACTCAAAGGCGCCCGCCAGAGCGTCGAACTGGCTGTCGGGCGTGGAAACATTGATATCCACGACGCCGGTGTTGTGCGGCGGAGTAAGCGCTTGAATCTGGGTCGAACTGACCAGGGTAACCTGCTGCGCCGAATCCTGGTCGAAGAACACCGTGGTGTTGGTCTGGAAGCCGGAACCGGAAACGGTTACGGTTTCGCCGCCGCCGGAAATGCCTCCGGCGGGAGAAACGCTGGTCACGGACATGGCCGCGTTATAGGTAAAGGCGTTGGCTTTTGACCCGCTCTGCGTGTTGGGGTTGGTGACCTGAACCGTGACCGCGCCCGCAGTATGAGCCGGAGTGGTGGCCTGAAGCTGAGTCGAACTGATGAAAGTGACGCCGGTGGCCGCAGTGCCCCCAAAGGTGGCAGTAGCCCCGTTGCCGAACGCCGAACCGTTAATGGTGACCACGTTGCCTCCGGCGGGCGAACCGTTGGCCGGCGCGACACTGGTTACCACCGGAGGCGCGGTGTAGGTGAAGCCGTTGGGGAGCGCGAAGGTGTCGCCGCTGATGGCATTGGTTACCCGCACCTCCACCGGGCCGGAGACGTGTGCGGGAGTCACGGCGGTCAACTTGATGGCGCTCACGAAGACCACCGAGGTGGCATTGACTCCGCCAAGACTCACGGTGGGGCCGGACAGGAACCCGGTTCCGTTAATGGTCACTGGGGTTCCGCCGGCGGTAGTGCCGGAAGCCGGAGCCACCGAGGTGACGGTGAGGTTGCTGACGTAGGTGAATCCATCCAGCATGGTCGCGGTTGCGCCGCCGGGATTGGTAACGCGGACGTCGGAAGAATCGGCCACGGAGGCGGGCGTCACCGCCGTCAACTGGGTCGGACTGACAATCACGACGCTGGTCGCAGCCGTCCCGGAAGGACTGGCGGGCGAGACGAAATGCACCTGCGCTCCCGAAAGGAAGCCGGAACCGCTTATGGTCACAGCCGTTCCACCGCTGGTGGGACCGGTAATCGGGTTGATGGCGGTGACGGCCAGACCGGCGACGTAGGTGTAACCGTTGGTCAGGGTGCTGCTCAGACCGCCCGGATTGGTGACCACCACGTTCACCGCGCCGGCGGCGTGCGCCGGGGTGACGGCAGTCAGTTGGGCGGAGTTGACGAATACCACCGAAGTGGCGGCGGTCCCGCCTATGGACACGGTGGCACCCGAAAGGAAGTTCGAGCCGCTGATGGTCACAGGGGTTCCGCCGGAGGTGGTGCCGGATCCCGGCGATATGCCCGTGACCACGGGCGCGTTGCTGTAGGTGAAGCCGTTGGTCAGGGTAGCGGAAACCGGGCCGGGATTGGTCACCACCACGTTGACCGCGCCCGCGGCGCCGGCCGGACTGACCGCCGTAAGCTGGGCCGAGTTCACCAGGGTGAGAGAGGCGGCACTATTTGCGCCGAACTTTACCGTCACTCCAGATTGGAAATTGCTCCCGTTGATGGTGACCGTGGTCCCGCCCGCGGTGGAGCCGGAATTGGGCGAAACGCTGGTGATCGCGGGCTGGCTGGTATAGGTGAAGCCGTTGGTGAGGGTGCCGGTGGCGCCGCTGGGGTTGGTGACCACTACGTTGACCGCACCCGCAGCGTGCGCCGGAGTCACCGCCTGGATTTGCGTGGAACTGATGAACGTGACCGAGGTGCCGGGGGTCCCGCCGAAGCTCACCGCGCCGCCGGAGACGAAACCGGTACCGTTGATGGTGACCGTGGTGCCGCCCGCAGTTCCGCCGGTATTGGGCGAAACACTGGTGACGCCGAGATAGGTGAAGCCGTTGGTGAGGGTGGTGATACCCCCGTCGGGATTGTTGAGCTGGACGTTCACCGAACCCCCGGAGCTCGGGCCTGCGGGTGTGAGACAGGTGATCTGGGTGGAATTCACGAACACCACCGAGGTCGCCGGGTTGGGTCCAAAGAAGGCGGTTG
>CAZZAQ010000122.1:0-421 GCA_964652165.1 uncultured Bifidobacterium sp. | reverse complement strand
ACTGAATGGCGGCGCCGTTGATGGTGACACTGGTGCCGCCCGAAGCCTTGCCGGTGTTGGGTGAAACCGAAGCGATGGAGAAGCCGGAATAGGTGAATCCATTGGCCTTGGAGGTGCCGCCGCCTCCGGTAGGAGGCCGCACCTCCACGGTTACCGCTCCCGCAGCGTGGGCCGGAGTGATGGTCTCAATTCGGCTGGAGCTGACCACCGAGGCAGTGCCTGCCTGCGTCCCGCCAAAGAACACGCGCGCCCCCGCCGGGAAGTTGGTGCCGGCGATGACCACAGCGGTTCCGCCGTTCGACGATCCGGTGTTGGGAGAGATGCTGGCGATCGCCGAGCTGATGTTCTGGTTCTTGGGGGGGTCGCCGCCGGGGCCACCACAGCTCACCAATCCCAGCGTTACCAACAGGATAACAGCGAT
>CAZZAQ010000121.1:1920-9298 GCA_964652165.1 uncultured Bifidobacterium sp. | reverse complement strand
CACGTAGTCGTAGTCGAGGTCGAAGCCGATGTCGCGGTAGAAGTCGCGGTAGTTGGCGTCGCCAGGATAGCCTTCGCGCTGGCTCCACACCTGCCGGGCCGACTCCAGGTCGCGCCCGAACGCCGCGAGGCCCGAAGGCGTGATGACGGGCGCAAACACGCTGTAGCGCGGACGCGGCCGGGCGTAGAGCAGCCCATGCGTCTCGACGATGAACCACTGGATGCCGGCTTCGCGCAACGCGGCATCCACCGCTTCGGTGTAGGCGCACTCAGGCAGCCAGATGCCGCGGGGGTCGCACCCGAAGCAACTCCGGTAATGATCGCGGGCGACCAGGATCTGCGCGCGCAGGGACGGCGGATCGTCCGCCAGCAGCGGCAGCACCGCGTGCGTCGCCGCCGTCGTGATGATCTCGAGGCGTCCGGCCTCCTGGAACTTGCGGAACGCGCCGACCAGGTCGCGTCCATAGCCGAAGTAGGTCTGGCGCAACGCGGCGAACCGCTGGTGGTACATCTCCGCCAGGGGCTGGAAGGCGCGGTCCCAGTGCGTGCGATGGACTTCGCGCTCGGCCAAATCGAGCAAACTGTCCAAGTGCCGCACGGTGCGGTCCTGGAGCAGCGGATCCCGCAGCATGGAGCAGAGCGTTGGCGACAACGTGAGCGTCAGCCGCGTCTGCATCCCATCGCGCAACCAGCCGTCCATCACTTGCACGAGGGGCAGATAGGTTTCGACGACCGCCTCGAAAAGCCAGTTCTCCTCAAGGAAGCGGTCGTGCTCCGGATGCCGCACGAAGGGCAGGTGCGCGTGCAGGACGAGGGAGAGGGAGCCTTGGATCATGCTGGAACGACGTAGTGAAACACGGAGAGCAGCCGGAGATGTTCGTTGTCCTGCTCGGACGTGGTCACGAGACGTGCTCCGCCCGCGGTGGCTTCAGCGCTGGATCCTGCGGATGCCGGCCCACGTCGCCGCGATACTCCGTGCCACGGGCGAACTTCAGTCCCGCCTCCCGGCTGTCCGTGCCGTCGGCCGAAGTCGCCAGGGCTGGCAACTCATAATTGCCATCCGGCAACGCGAACCGATAGCTGAACGAGCCGTCGGGCCGCAGCCGGATTTGCCTCCCGCCAATGGTCACCGTCGCGCTCGGCTCGGTCGCCCCGTAGATGATGAGTTCGGCGTTGACGTTGAACCAAAACCCTTTTTGCCGCTCCATGCCGCCGAGCGGGCTGGAGAAGCTCGACACGGCCCCGCTCCACGAGCTGGGCGCGCTGAATTGTGCGGCCGCCATCGACGACCATTCCTGGGCCAACTGGCGGCGGACCAACTCCGTGATCTCCAGCGAGCCTATTTTTTTTCGTGGTACGGCGTCCACCGAGACGAGTTGCGCCAGGGCTTGCTCCTGCGCGGCCGTCCAGCGCCCGGCGGCCATGCTCGACGCATCCGGCAGCTCCGACATACCCGAGGCGCGAAGCTGAAGAATCGCCTCTGCGAGCGGGACATTCGCGCGGAGCGCCGCCTTGATTACACCCAGGATTTGTTCGGAACGCAGGTCGGTCGGTATCGTGGCGAACCACACCGTCGTGTCGTCCGAAAGATTGTCCGGCGGCGTCAACGTGGCGCCGCTGGTCGCGACGCTGACCCACTGATCGCCCGGCCGGTAATATCCGAGTTCGGCGTAGTAGCGGGCACCGCCCTCGCCGACGCTGGCGAACCAGTTGCGCGACTCCGGGTGAACGTGAATTTCCCGGTGCGGCTGTCCGCCGGGTTCGCCCTTGAAGACCCGCAGAATGAGGTGCCGGTCAACTGAGCGGGCATTGTAGCGGCGCAGTTGTTCGGCGCTCAGGTCCCAGGCGGTGTAGATCCACCGCGGATCCCTTGCCGTGAGCATCAGCCGCTGGGTCCCGTACGACTCGGGCAGTTCGCCCGACTCGGGGCCGGCCGGCCCGGCGGGCGCCGAACCCAATGCGTAGCGTTCGCCCGGCCCGCTGTGCGCAGCCACAGGCGATTCGTCGCCTTCGAGGAGGATGGGAGGGATTTCAACCGCCGGCCTTTTCGGGACGGGTTTGCGGCGGGCGGGCGCGGACTTCGGCGCGGATTTGGATGCCGGCTTCGACTTGGCTGAGGCGGCTGCGGATTTGCGCACGAGACGAACGGGCTTGGTCACGGACTTCTTCGACTGAACGGATCTCATAATAGCCCGGCACCCCGTGCCGGGTCGGTGAAGGCGCACCGATTGGGGACAGTCTAATGGAGCCTCGCTCGCCGGTGCAACGGCAAATCTGCATGCCTAAAATGCGGCTGCATGGCCAAAAGGCGACTCGTAAAGGGCTTTAAAACTTTTCCGCTTGACGACGAGGTTCGTTTGTAGATAATCCAGGCTTATGTATTTGACCCTGCGCCGTCACAGCCAGTCCGGTTGGCCGACCAACCAAACGGCGGGTGCTTCCGGGCTCGACCGTCGGCGCGCGAGCGGTCTCGGCTCGCAGCAAGCCGCCTCGCCTGGGCACCGAAGAATTCTCCTAAGCCTCTGTGTGTTTGAACCATTTGCGGGCCAGGACGGCTTGCACTCTTGCAGTCGCAGCGGTCAAACCCAGTCAAACTCGGTCAAGTCCAGTAAAGCCCAGTCATACCCGATCTAATTCGGTCAGGCCCAACCAAACCTAATCCAGCCAACTTCCGTTGTCGACTTAGATGTATAAGTAAATCTAATTTCAATTCAGCCCCGCTGCGTATTTAGAGGTCTTTCATTTCCATCTGTCAGTTCCCCACCATGGTGGCGGTGCCGCCGAGCATCGAGCCGATGTGGGACAACACTTCGCCGATCGGGTTGGCGATGGCGCTGGTGCTGCTGCCCGCGTAAAGCAGGCCTGCGGCGCGCGGCCGGGTGGAGACATCCTCGACCAGAAGCGACCCTGAGTCGCCGCTGTTGAGAAACTTGCTTCCGCTGTTGGAGATCACGATCTGGCCGGTGAAGGTTTTCGTGAAGGCGGTGGCGCCGGCACATTCGTTCTCGTAGGTCACGCGGAGGGTGGCGTTCAGGCCCGTCACCTTGCTGCGCGTGAGCCCCGTGGTGCGACCACTTTTTTTGACGGCCTGGCTCAGGGAGGCGGCGACGGTCTGGGCGGAAAGGGGGCCGATTTCGAGCACGGCGCCGTCAGAGCGAACCATGCCCTCGGTGATTTGCGCGATCGAGGCGTCCACGTTGGAGTTGGGCAGGGAGTTGATCTTGACGAGCGTGCCAACGGCTTGGGCGTTGTTGGCGTTGCAGCCCACGTCGATCAAGCCGGGCTGGATGACCGGGTTCCCGGTGGCAGCGACCAGATTGTTTCCCCCGCCGACGATGTCGGCTTCCAGGACATGATAGTTGCTGAGGATGAATTGAACGCCGTTGACCTGAATGAGCGAACCGAGCGTGCCGCCGCAGCAATAGCCATTGGCCAGGTCATAGCTCCAGCCGCCGGAGGTGCCGAGTTGGATTGGCAACTCCTGTCCGGCACGGTGGCTGACTCCCCCGCCGCCGCCACCGGGTTTGCCGGCAAACGCGCGAAAAGCGTCACTGAGTTCCGTGCGCACCGGGATGCCGCGGAGGGCAGGCGGCAGAGCGCGGAAAACGTCCGCCCGGGACGCACCGTCGCGGTTTACGAAAACGACCAGCGCCGGCTGGCCGGCATCGTCGAGGCCGACGGCGCTGCCGAGCACGTCTGGCCACTTCATCAGGTCGGGCGTCACCGCTGACTGGAGCGCCATGACGGCCTTAACGCTAGCGTGGGTCTGATCGAGAATCTCGGCGGGCGGCGCAGCCCAGACCTTGGAGTCAGCAAAGACGACAAAGGCCGTTGCGGCCGTCAGCAGAGAGCAGCGAATCAGACTGTGGAATCTTTTCATGGGGGCTAATCTGGCGCGGTCCTCGATTGCCGCAATCGGGGAACCAACGAACCACGAAGCCCGCGGAGTTACGGTGAGGGGGGCGCCAGGCAGCCGGAGTCCCTCTTGATGGGTGCGATCCAAGATGGGTGCAATCCAAACTGTTGCGCCGAAGCCCTCGGGGTTGGAGCGCCGAACTCCGATCCGGCGTGTTTCTGCACCCGCCCCCTTGTAGCGGCGGTCTATGACCGCCTAGCTTCCAGCGGCGGTCTGCGACCGCCGAGAGAACGCGAGGACTTTGGCCGGTTTACGGCGCTCACAGAGCGCCGCTACAGTATTTGATCGAGATGTTACGGTCGCACCTCGAATGGCACGGCGGACTTGCGACTCGCACGGGAGGAGTAGGTTGCCTCCGGCATGTCAGCGTGCGTAATGAGTTTGACGCGGACGGTGTAGGACCCCGGAGCGGCATCCGCCGCAAGGGCGCGAGTGAAGAGCGAGGCGCCATCCGTGCCGGTCATGGCTTTGTCGTGGCCGAGAACTTCGCCGCCCGGATTTACCAGTTCACATTCGACAATCGCGGCCGAGCGGGGCTTCTCACGCTCGTCCGCCACATGAACCCGCCATCGTAGTTGGGCGCCGGGTTGAAACGAACGGCACGGCGTTTTGAAATCCGCCTCAGTCGTGAGAATTTCGGTCACGTGCAGGACTGGCGCCGGAGGGAGCGCGGGCGCCGGACGCGTTTTGCGAGCGACTCGCCCTTGTCCATTCTGCACGTGGAAATCATCGAAGAGAGCCACGGTGTCCCCTGCGGTGATTAGCCCTACCCGACCTGGTATTGCAGGCTCCGCGTCGCGCGCTTCCAGGACGCCGCGCTCGTTGAGCCACACCGCGACCCGTTCGCCTTGGACGGAGACTTCGAGGAAGTTCCAGTCTTTTTGGTCGAAGGTTGCAGTTGCCTTCGCCAGTTCTGTGATGCGTCCGGTCTCCATCCTGAGGAGGCGAATCTCGCGATGGAGTGCGCTGACGAGCACTGAACGGCAGCCATTCGTGCCCTGCCCCCGCCACAGCAGACCGGCGCTTCGGGCCGTGTCGCCGCCGAGGAGTTTGAAGCTCACGGCCAGATTCACGTTCTCGGCCGTCACATCGCGCAGGACCGCCATCGGAAAGTCTTCGGCCCGGGCCTGCACTGGAAAATGGATGAGGACCATTTTCGGCGACGGCGCGGAGAGGTCCACGTACGTGCGCCACGAAGGCCTGTCCGACGCGGACGCCGCAACCAATGGCCCGGCTGTTTCGTAATCAAAGTCAGGAGGCGGGACCCCGAATCGGTATTGTTGGAAATCGATCAGGCGGTCGAGGACAGGGCCGGGGGCTGCCGGCGTTGAATCAGGCGGGCGATGCGGGTCCTTGCGCTTGCTCGTACGCTCTTTCTCACTCTTACTCTTACTCCTACTCTTACTCTCACTCTCAAATCTTTCGGAGTAGCTGGGATTACGAGTACGAGTAAGAGTAAGAGTAGGAGTAGGAGTAAGAGTCAGAGCGTCGCCGACGGCAAGGATGTCTGCTCTTGATTCGATGGGGATAGTGCCGGGCGTTGCAGCCAGCGCGGACCCTGCAACACTCGCAAGGCCCAGTAACAGCAGGAGCACTCTTTTTAGCAGCCTTAATGTCATTGACGATGAACTAACACTGGCTTGTTGTTCGATTCGGACCGTGCCTCGTCAAGCGCCGGGCACCCCGCGAGCGACCGCCCGATAGAAGCGCACCGCGCCACCATTCCGGTCGATGAACTGGAACAGACGGGGAGAAATCTCCGTAGCCGTGCCGGCGCGGCTCCAGGTTTGCAGATTGGCCGAGGTTTCGACGCGGTAACTGCGCCCGGCCAATCCGGCAAACTCCAGCCGCCAGCTTCCATCGGACTGCCGCAAGATCCGGGTGAGCCGGCCAGCGGCCGGATCGGGAAAGGCCACTCTGTATTCCTGCGCGCCGATGTCGTAAGCCGCGCCTTGCGGCGTGGACGCGCCGAACGCGTCCTGCGTCCCCATGCCGCGCGGGGCGTCCGTGACGACCCGCCCTCGATCGATGGCGGGCGAACCGGCCAGCAATCGATAGGCGCCCGGCCCGCCGCCCAGTGGACCGGCAACCTGCGGGTCGGCGTTCAGGCTGTTGGCATCAAATCCGTTCGCCTGCCAGGCCGTCCAGGTTGTGGCCGCCGAGGAGGCCCACTGAAAGCGGACGCCTCCTTCCACGCGCCACCAAAGGTTGTTGTCGAAAGTGAAGGTTCCCGCGCCGTCTGACCAAAGATTGTTGCTGACCGCCGCCGGGTTGCGCCTTCCGTTCGTGATGAACAGGTTGTTGTAGACCTTCATATTGGGCCGGCCCGACCTGCCAAAGATCGACGTTGTCACCGCGCCGCCTTCGCCATTGAACATGTCCGTGCCAACGAGGCGGTCCGGCTCGTAGTAGATCGTGTTATTGTGGACCACGAGCGGGTCCACGCCGCCAAACACAGTGATGCCGCCGGCGAGCTTCTTGCCGTCGCGCTCGCCGATGTTGTAACGCATCTGGAGGTTGTGGGATTCCCCGCGCGAATAGCCAAAGCCGATGGGATAGGCGAGCAACAGGTAGCCTTCGCCCTGATTGTCGTGGGACCAGTTGTACTGAATCACCCCGTTTTCCGTGCCCAAATCGAGATCGAAGCCCGAACCATCGCGCGCCTTGTTGTTGTTCAGAGGCGTCATGTTGTGATGCGACTCGTTGAATTGAATCGTCGTGTTCTCCGAATCCCAGGTCCAGCACCCGACGCGCGCGTTGCGGATACGCCCGTTGTATTCGCAGAGATTGCCATCGAGCAGCCCATTGCGCACCGGGCCCACCATCGCGCCGTCGCCGCCGTTGTCGTGCAGATGCGAGTCGAGCACCCACACGTTGCTCGTGGCGTAAATGCGCGTCTGGTAATAGGTACACGTGATCTCGACGCCGGATTTGTGGTGATTGAACGATTCGACGCCCTGGATGACCATGTTGTCCACGAAGCCGAACCGGGCCGAGCGGAGCTGATAAAAACCGCCGCTGACGTAAATGCCGTTCCAACTGCCGTCGTGAACGATCAGGTTTTCGAGCCGGATGTTCCGCACGGTGCAGCCCTCGCCGCAATTGGGGTCATCCGGCGGCCCGAGTCCGAGCACGTGGACGACCGCGCGCATGTATTCGTCGGAATACTGGTCGGCGTCCTTTCCATGCTCGTTGTTCGCATCGAGGTTTTGCGGCGTCTGCCCGTGCTGCGTCAGTTCCAGGTTGCGGACTGTCCAGTGTTGCACGTTCTGAAGCAGCACGGCGGGTTCGTGCGGCCCGACGCCGTCGATTTTGGGGAGGGGCAGGTTGGTGGCGCCATAGTCCGCGAGGGTGATGGGCGCCTTCGGATCGGGGCGCGCCACGCCTTCGTAGGGGGGCTCCTTCAACCAGATCACGACCGGGATCGACTCCTCCGCGCCGGACTCAAGCTCTTCCGCCAACG
>CAZZAQ010000121.1:0-1910 GCA_964652165.1 uncultured Bifidobacterium sp. | reverse complement strand
ACCAGTCCGGTCCCCAGCAGCGTGTGCAGCAGCAGCGGCAGGTTGGTGGCGCCGTAGTCCGCAAGCACGATGGGCGCCGGGGCAGTCCCGTTGCCTCGCGCCTTGAAGCCGGGCCCCTGCCACAGGCAGCCGCGTTTGAGCCGGAGAGAGTCGCCCGGCCCGCAGGTCTGCTGGTTGGCTCGAGCGAGGGTTTGCCAGGCCGTGGCAGGGCTCAGGCCGTCGTTTTGATCTCGGCCATTCTGACAATCCAGATGGTAAGTCGCCGCCTCCAATCGCTCCGCGGCGCCCAGGATAAGGATCCAAACGACCACTTGCCCGGCGGCCAACGCTATGTGCTGCGGACGGAGAGGAAATGCGTACATGGACTTTTTGTGGAGCGTAGTGGTTTGGATCTGCTGTGTCGGGATACTAGCCGCGGGACGCGCAAATTCAAGAACGATCCGGCGGTCGAAGACTCAGCCTCTCCAGGATGATAGCCAGGCTCTCCTTGCGCCTGAAAAAAACCATCGCCTTGCCGGGGCGTTCGTGGCAGATCAACCGGGCTGCGCGCGGGAAGGAATCCGCACCGGGCGGCCCGCGCGTTGGAGCAAAGTTCTTGCAGGATGCCGGATGAGCAACAAGAAGCAGAAGAAACTGAAGTTCGGGCTGCCCAAGGGCAGCTTGCAGGAGGCCACCATCGAAAAGATGGCCAAGGCCGGTTGGAACATTTCCGTGAGCAGCCGCTCTTATGTCCCCTACGTGGACGACCCGGAGCTGGAGATCCGGCTGATTCGCGCGCAGGAAATCAGCCGCTATGTCGAGCTGGGTTATCTGGATTGCGGCATCACGGGGCTCGATTGGATCCACGAGAACGGCTCGCGCGTCCATGAGGTGGGCGAATTCCTCTTCAGCAAGGCGACGCGCCAGCCGACGCGTTGGGTGCTGGCGGTGCCGGAGAATTCACCCATCAAATCGGTGAAGGATCTCCGGGGCAAGCGGATCGCCACCGAAGTCGTGAACCTGACCAAGAAATACCTGCGCAAGCACGGCGTGAAAGCGGCGGTGGAGTTTTCCTGGGGCGCAACCGAGGTGAAGGCGCACGAGTTGGTCGATGCCATCGTCGAGATCACCGAGACCGGCTCGTCGCTCCGGGCCAACAAGCTGCGGATCGTCGATGAGTTGATGGTTTCCACGCCGCGGCTCATTGCCAATCACGGCTCGTGGAAGGATCGGTGGAAGCGGCAGAAGATCGAAACGATGGCCTTGATGCTCAAGGGCGCGCTCGAAGCCGAGGCGAAGGTCGGCCTCAAGATGAACCTGGAGTTGAAGAACCTCGCGCCCTTGCTGGAGAGCCTGCCGGCATTGCGGCGCCCGACCATTTCGAGCCTCAGCCAGGCCGGTTGGGTGGCGGTCGAGACGATCATCGATGAGCACGTCGTCCGCGAACTCATCCCGCAGCTCAAGGCGGCTGGCGCGGAAGGAATCATTGAATACCCACTCAACAAGGTCGTATACTGACCGACAGAACACCAAATGGGGTGATGGAGTAATGGAGTAATGGAGTGATGGGGTGATGGAGTGATGGAGTTCTGGGCCGGGCGTCGGCTCCCAACACTCCAATACTCCAACACTCCAATACTCCATCACCCCATCACCCCAATCCCAAACACCTATGGGTTCACTGAAAAAACGGCGCAAAGCGAAAATCAACAAACACAAACGGCGCAAGAAGCTCCGCGCCCATCGTCACAAGAAGCGCACCTGGCAGCAGTAGGCCTGCCGTGCGGGCGAATACTTCCAGCAGGCGCCAGGCCGTGCCGGGAACGTAGGGCAGGCGTCCCGCCTGCCCAGCCGCGCCGAACGGCGCGGCTTTCGCACCACCAAGGCCTCGCTTCGCTCGGCCGGGCCGGCGAGACGCCTGCCCTACGTTG
>CAZZAQ010000120.1:7677-9364 GCA_964652165.1 uncultured Bifidobacterium sp. | reverse complement strand
GCGCAGCCCCAGGTCCGCTGAC
This sequence comes from uncultured Bifidobacterium sp., assembly GCA_964652165.1. Lineage (GTDB taxonomy): Bacteria > Verrucomicrobiota > Verrucomicrobiia > Limisphaerales > JADJPG01 > DASTLJ01. The sequence goes on along the minus strand of CAZZAQ010000120.1, from coordinate 9,342 downwards.
GCAGAGAACTCCCCAGCCCTGAAAGGGCGTTACGACCTACGCTGAGCCGAGTGACGGCCTTTCAGGCCTTGGAGAGGGTGTGGGGGACGTTGACCTGGGCCTGCGCTCGCGGACTCGCTTCAGCCCAGGCTGTCACAGGACGGGCCTTCAGCCCTCAACGCCTGATAAACACAAAGACCAGGCGCGAGACCCTCCGCTTGCTCATTCCAACGAAAAACAGCGAAGAACCAGAATTTGAAAGGGCGCATCTCAATTTCTGGGGCGCCCCCAACGGGGCCGAATAATCCAGCCCAGGGCAACGCCCTGGGAATCGCCGGCCCGACCCGACCAAGCCCTGAAAGGGCGCAATAAAGACCTTCGCCGATCACGATGGCTGGCTTGGAAGATTTCGCCCCTTCAGGGCTGATGAGGCTTTGGGGACACGCCCTCCCAGGGCGTTGCCCTGGGCTGGATTATTGCAGCCTTTCAGGCTGGCCGGCCTGCATCGCCCCAATCAACCTTGCCATTTGATCTTGCCAGAAAATGAGATGCGCCCATTTTGAAATGCCCCGCTTAATATCCTCTTGCCGAAGCAATTCTCCAAGCTCACACTGCCAACTATAAACGGATTTCAGTCCGTGAAAACTGAACCGAGTAGCTGTTAGGCGGCGGCGCACATCGCGTGAATGTTTGGGATAACAAATTTCTGGCGACTTGGCCAAGAGAACGGCTGCTCGGTCAGCGTCGATTCATCCTCATTCGTGGAGTCTTGGCTTGGGGCCTGCCCCTGGCGCTTATCGTGGGTTCGTTCCTGGTTCGTCGCCCCACAGGTGAGTTCACCCCGGTTCGGTGTCTCTTCTCGGTGATTTGTAGCCTCATCGCCGGCATTTCCTTCGGAGCTTGGCGTTGGGTCCGGTCCGAGCAGCGGTACTCACATTTGAGAGCAAAGCATGATACCTCCGCCTAGGCCGCAATAGCCCAAGAGAATTCCTGGTAGGCGGCTATCGAACGCCATGCGCGTCCTCTGTCACATATTCCTAATCCTCGCTTGCAGCGGGTTGACGGTGCAGGCCGACCGAGGAACGCATGAGTGGGTCGTCCGGGCACCCGGAGGACTCTACGGTTTGATTCAGTACGATTGGGTTCAGAGCACGACTGACGACCGGTCTTGGTCGATTAATGAGGTGAATTGGCCCATCTCAGCCACGACGCACAAGGTTCATTCATATACCTTTATTTACGTTGGCCAGCGTCGCCTTTCACTGCCAGTCTCTGCGCCAGCAGTCGCGTTCTCATTGGTCAGTGTGCTGGGCATCGCCGGGCTCGGAGCGGGCATCTTCTTTCGACGGAGCAAGAGAGTCACATGATTTGGCCGCCTAGGCTTGAGTTTTTCGTCGCGGCCCGAGATGCAGGAATGGGAGTTGAGGTCAACCCGCGACAAATAACTCGGTTGAACTCAATTCCGTCCCAGGACATTTGAACGGGTTTGGAATCCTGTTTGTTGAATCCCGTCGAACAGTCACGCAGGTGGTAGCAGAACTTGACCTCCAATTCGTCTGCCCTAATTCGTTTGCCCGCTCTGGGATCGAGGCGTGGGATCCGGAATGGCAGACGAATTCGGGCAGATGAATTCTGGACATCTATTTGGCCGCCTGTGGGGCGAGGATGCCGCGCTTCAGGAACCTC
>CAZZAQ010000120.1:1782-7667 GCA_964652165.1 uncultured Bifidobacterium sp. | reverse complement strand
GTCCCCGTGCTTCATCTCCTTCAGCTCGATCCACGCCGCGGTCAGCGTCAACGTGTCCCGCCGCGCGTGGCCCAGCACAAACATTCCGTCCGGCGCGAGCAGCCCCGGCAGGTCCGGATCGTCGAGCAGGCGTTGGGAGAGCGATTCGGACCGGCGTCCGGTGTTCTTCTCCCCAAACGGCGGGTCGGCGAGGATCAAGTCGAACCGCGCCCCTTCGCCGGCCAGTTGCGGGAGCGCGGTGAACACGTCCTGCACGCGCAGGTGGAAACGCCCGCGATCCAGCCCGGTCGCGATGAAGTTCTGCTCGATGAACCGGGCATGCTTGCTTGATCGCTCAACGCACGTCGCCTCCGCCGCGCCGCGGCTGAGACATTCCAGGCTCAACGCGCCAGAGCCGCCGAACAGTTCGAGCACGCGCGCCCCGAGGACGCGCTCGCCCAGGCTGTTGAAGATCGCCTGCCGCACCAGGTCCGGCGTCGGCCGCACGCCGAGGCCCTTGGGGACTTTCAGGATCAAACCCGCGCAGGTGCCGCCGATGAGACGCATGGGGGGATCGGGGGAATGGAGTGATGGAGTGATGGAGTAATGGAGTAATGGAGTAATGGCCCCGCGCTTGCCCAACACTCCATTACTCCATTACTCCAACACCCCGGCCTGCCACTCCAACACCGCGGTCTGCCGCGCTTCGATGTCTCGGTCCTCATGTTCGCGACGCCCACTCGTTCACCGCGCCCCCTCGTCCGTCACCACCCCGTTCACCACCACGCCCACGCAGTGCGTGGCGTACTCGAACGGATCGCCGTCGTAGAGCGCGACGTCGGCGTCCTTGCCCGATTCGAGGGAGCCGACGCGTTTCTGGATGCCGAGAAGTTTCGCGGCGTCGAGCGTGATGCTCGACAGCGCCTGCTCGAAGGTCAGTCCGTTGGCCGCGGCCACGGCGGCCTCGAACAGCACCACGCGCGTCTTGGGCACGTAGGATTCGTAGCCGCTTTGCAAGGCGAACGGGATGCCGGCCTTCTTGAGTTTCGCGGCGGTTTCGAAGCTCAGGTTCTCCTCCTCGCCCTGCGCGCGCGCCATCGTGGGATGCAGGATGACTGGGAAACCGCTCTTCTTGATTGGGTCGAGCACGAACGGCGCGTCGGCGGCGCCGTCCAGAACGATCTTCAGCTTGAACTCGGCCGCGATGCGAAGCGCCGAGAGAATGTCCTGGTGGCGATGCGCCGTGACGAGCAAGGGCTGCGAACCGTCGAGCGCACGGGCCAGCGCTTCGAGACGCAGGTCGCGCGCCGGCCGCTTGTCGGCCTCCTTCTTCGATTGCTTGCGGGTGTACTCCGTGGCACGGATCAGTTCGGCGCGCAACATCGCGACGGCCTTCGAGCTGGTGCCGGGGGGCTTGCCTCCGGCGCCGGTCGCGCCGGGGCCGAGCGTCGCGGCGGTCATCGCCGCGGGCACCACGAGCGCCCGGTCCAGTTGGGGCGGGTGGGTCTTGACGATCATCGTCTGGCCGCTGACCAGCGCGCCGGGAGCGTGGCCGGTGTGCAACGTGGTGACGCCGAAGCCGCGCACGTACTCGACGAGCGGGTCGCGCGGGTTGAAGGCGTCGATGGCGCGCAACTCGGGCTGGATGGCCGCGGACTTCTCGAGCTGCTCCTGGTCATGCGGCTGGTTCAGGATGCCGGAAAAGCCGACGACCGATCGGGCATCGATGAGGCCGGGGGTGACGACCTTCGCTTTCAACACGCGGACGCCTTCCGGGATTTTGATTGCAGACGCCTTGCCAACGGACTTGATCTTCCCTTCCTTCGTCGTGAGCACGATGCCATCCCGAATCGGCGCGCCGGACATCGTGTAAATCGTCTCGCCCTGGATCGCCAGTTGGGCGCGGACGGAAAGCGTGACCAGCGCGATGGTGGCAGCGACAAATCGTTGAAGCGTTGAAGCGTTGAAGCGTTGAAGTCCGTGCATCCCTGAGTTGTTGGTTTGGTCGTCCGCAGGTGCCTTCCCCCTCTCCCCGGCGGACGGGGAGAGGGTTGGGCAGAGGGGAGTTAATGCCGTGGTGACAACCCTCCTCTCCCCGACCCTCTCCTCCCTCCGAGAGAGGAGAGGGAGAAATCGCCAACAACTTCGGGATGCACCGCGTTGAAGCGAATTCATCGGGGTTCCTCCTCTCCGAAGCAACAGGCCTGGCCCGCTCGCGGCTTGCCTGCGCCGGGACCGCCGGTGGCCCAAAGCCGATCCTTGGGATCGCTGCGGTCGAACACTTTGCGCCCCTCGATCCACGTTTCCTCGACGTGCGCATACACGCTGAACGGATCACCCGAGAGCACGATGAAGTCGGCGTCCTTGCCCGGTTCGAGCGACCCAATTCGGTCCTCGAGATCGAGCATCGCGGCGCCGGCCAGCGTGAGCGCCTTGAGCGCGCCCGGGCGGGTCATCCCCCCGCGCACCCCAAGCGCCGCCGAGCGCAGGAACAACCGCGAGTCGGTGATCGGATCGTCCGTATGGAAGCCGGTGAGCACGCCGGCTTTCTCGAGCACGGCGGCGGTCTTGAAATCGATGTCGCGCGCTTCGATCTTCCCGCCGGGGCTGTCCACGACGATCACGGAGCACGGCGCCTTGGCGGCCGCGATTTCCTCCGCGACCTTCCAGGCGTCGCTGACGTGATGGAGCACGACGCGGAAACCGAATTCCTTCTGCAACCGCAGCACGGTGAGGATGTCGTCGTGGCGGTGCGTGTGATGCTGGACGATGCGTTCGCCCTTGAGCACTTCGACGAGCGTCTCCAACGCGAGGTCGCGCGCGGGCAATTTGTCGGCATCGCCCTTGGCGCGCTCGATTTTGTCGCGGTACTCCTGCGCGGCGATGTACTTCTCGCGGACGAGCGCGGCGGACTTGGCGCGGGTGCCGGGGAACGGCGGGTCGCGGCGCGAGTTGGTGCCATTGGCCATCTTCAGCCCGCCCGCCACGCGGCCCTGTTTGTTCGTGATGAGCAGGTCCTCGATGGTTTCGCCGTCGCGCAGCTTGAGGTAAACCGTCTGGCCGCTGCAGAGCAGGCCGGAGCCGGACATGACATTGGCGGTGGTGATACCGCCGGCTTGCGCCTTTTGAACGGTCGGGTCGCGCACGTCGAAGGCGTCCATCACGCGCAACTCGGGCTGGATGGGGGCCGAAGGCTCGCCCGTCGGCACGCCGCCGATGTGGCTGTGGGTATCGATGAGCCCTGGCATGATGACCTTGCCCTCAAGGTTGCGCACGACTGCTCCGGGCGGCACGGCCGCGCCAGCCGGTCCGACTGACTTGATTTTGCCCGCCTCGAAAACAAGAACGCCCCTGTCAATGTCATCGCCCGAAACGGTAATGATCCTCGCCCCGACGAAGGCTACCGGCGTCTCCTGCGCGCCCGCGCCCGCGCCGATGCCCGCCACAGCCAGCGCCAGCACGCAAGGCCACGCACCCCCGCGACACAGTGGGACGAACGGCTTGTTTCGCATGACGGCGAAGACTCTACGGACGGCGGTCCGGTTGACAATGAGATACGGGCGCAACTCGGCACACGCACCCGATCGTAGTGGGGCAGGCGACCGCGCCTGCCCAAGTCCACCGGGCGACTCCGCCCGGTGAACTCTGCAAGCGAGGTCGCTTGCAGGACTATGCCAGCCGGGTCGGCTGGCCCACTACGGTGCGTGTGCCCGGTTGCGCCCATCAGATACAGAATGCGCGGTTCTCTCTTGCAATGGCCTTTTCCTTCAGGCGAAATCCCTCGCAACACTGACGCCGTATGGATCTCGGAGACATTCTGGGCCCGGAACAATTCGTGCCCGAGCTCAAGGCCGCCAACCGCTGGGAGGCCATCGACGAGCTGATCCAACAGCTCATCTCTTCGGGCAAGATCCAGCCCGAGCACCGCGAGGCCGTCACCGCCGTCGTCAAGAAGCGCGAGGGCTTGACGAGCACCGGCATCGGTTTCGGGGTCGGCATCCCGCACGCCTCGACCGACCGCATCGACGACGTCGTCGGCGCCTTCGGCCGCTCGAAGTCAGGTGTGAACTTCGACGCGGTGGACAACCAGCCGGTCACGCTCGTCCTGTTGTTCCTCGTCCCGCAAGGCCAGTTCCAGAAACACCTCCAGACCCTGGCAAAGATCGCCAAGCTGCTTCATCGAAAAGATTTCCGCGCCGCTCTCGAAGCTGCCCCCGACGCGAAGGCCATGTGCGACATTATCAAGGCCGAGTCGGGGAAGTGAGGGGCGGTCCGCGGCGCGTGGGGCAATCGTGAGTCGTCAGTTACGGATCTCGGCGAGCATCGTACAATGAAAGCAGCGCCCACGAGTTTTGAGGATGTCTTTGCCCAGCTTGAAGCCCTGGGCTCGGAGAATACCCGAAAGATTTACGCCCGATTCGGCGCTGGTGAAAATCAATTCGGCGTGAAGCTGGGCGATTTGCGGAAGCTTGCCAGGAAGCTCAAAACGAACCACGGACTCGCCCTCCAGCTTTGGGCCACCGGCAACGCCGACGCCAGGATGCTTGCCACCATGATCATGGCGCCTGGCCAGCTTTCGACCAGGGAAATCGAAGGCACGGTGTAATTCCTCAGTCAGGTAGGGCGAGCGTACTCACGAGCCGCTTGATTACTCAGCGTTTCTTGGCTCCGGCTCGCGAGGACGCTCGCCCCACCGGCCTTCACTGAGGGATTACCACTTGAATCGTTTTTCTCTCCTCCTTTCCTCCCGTGGCGCTTATCGTCGCGCCATGTCGAAGGAACTCGGGCCGGTGACCAGCCTGTACGTCCACGTGCCGTTCTGCGCGCACAAGTGCGAGTACTGCGCGTTCTACTCGGAGGCATCGAGCGGGGAGGTCATGAATCGCTACGCCGCCGCGCTGGTTCGCGAACTCGAACTCGTCGCGCCCGATCTCAGGCCGGAGACCGTCTTCTTTGGCGGGGGAACGCCCTCCATCTTGAGCCTGGCTCAGTGGAAAACGATCCTGGCTGCGATGGAGCGGCTCGGGCTTCTCGGCGCGGCCGAATGGACCATCGAGTGCAACCCGGCCACTGTTTCCACCGACAAGGCCCGGCTCTGCCGCGACCACGGCGTGAACCGCATCTCAATGGGCGTTCAGTCGCTCGACGAATCGCTCCTCGACCGGCTCGGCCGCGTTCACTCCCGGGCGATGGTCTTCAAATCGTTTGACGCGCTGCGCGCCGCCGGTTTCGACAATGTAAACGTCGACCTCATGTTCGCCATTCCCGGCCAGACGATGGAGGTCTGGCGCGCGACACTTGACGAAGCCGTCGCGCTGGGCAGCGAACACCTCTCGTGCTACGAGGTCATCTACGAGGAGGACACGCCGTTGTTCGAACAAATGAAGGCGGGCGAGTTCGAGGTCGATGAGAATCTGGCGTGCGGGATGTACGAGGAATTGATCGACCGTGCGGCAGGCGCGGGATTCGCGCAGTACGAGATAGCAAACTTCGCCCGTGGAACTGGAGTGTTGGAGTGTTGGAGTGCTGGAACGCCGGATCCACAAGACTCCAACACTCCATCACTCCATCACTCCATTACTCCTTCACCTCATCACTCCATTCCCGCCTCGGCCTGCCGGCACAACGTCAACTACTGGCGCGGCGGTTCCTACCACGGGTTGGGACCGGCCGCCGCCAGTTACGTCCGGGGCGCGCGCACGAAAAACTGGTCCAACACGCGCCTCTATTGCGAGCAACTCGAACAGGGCAAGCGCGCTGTCGAGTCCTGCGAGGAACTCCCGCCTCTGCGCCGCGCCGGCGAGACGGCGGCGTTCGGCCTGCGGATGAACGCCGGCTGGGCGTTCGGGCCGTTCCGGGAGCGGACCGGATTCGACCTGCGACTGGAGTGGAAGTCGGAGATGGCC
>CAZZAQ010000120.1:0-1772 GCA_964652165.1 uncultured Bifidobacterium sp. | reverse complement strand
GGGTTGCGGCGATGCCGAAGGCTTTTGCCTGACGCGCCAGGGCCTCCGATTCGCCGATGCCGCGGCTGAACTGTTCCTGCGCTGAACTGTATGTGATTACCGTAGCCGCGACCGTGAGGTCGCGGGACGGGGACGCTGGAGGTTGGGCGTCGGGATCGATTTCGTTACCGCCTGAGAGTCCAGCCCGCGACCTCACGGTCGCAGCTACGCTAAACGGGTACGCTGAAACTGCCGCGAATGACGCCGAAAGAATTTTCCCGGATTGCGGGCCGGTTGATGCGTTGTCCCGCCGCGCCGTTCCACGAGGCCGGCGTCCGCGAGGCCGTCGAACTGCTGTGCGCGGAGCACGGCCTGGAGTTCCGTCGCGACCGCTTCGGCAATGTCCTGGTCGAGTTGAAGACCGCCCGGCGCGCGCGGCCGTTGGTGCTGGCGGCGCACATGGACCATCCCGGTTTTGAAATCGTTTCTGAACTGGCCCCCGGCCGCTGGCTCGCCCGGTTCAACGGCGGGGTGCCCTCCCGGTATTTTCGCCAAGGCGTGCCGGTGCGATTGCTCCCCGGCGCGATTCCGGCGAGAATCCTCCGGCGTGTCGGCGATGAAACCGCAAAGCAGTTTGAACTCCGAGCCACGCGGCGCGCCCAGCCCCACGGGCCGCGCCCGTATCCGTTTAGCGTAGCTGCGACCGTGAGGTCGCGGGCTGGATTCACAAGCGGCAACGAAATCGATGCCGACGCCCAACCTCAAGCGTCCCCGTCCCGCGACCTCACGGTCGCAGCTATGCTAGACACATACCCGCGTCCCGCGTTCGCAGTCTGGGAGTTGGAGAACTTCGCGGTGCGGGACGGTCGCATCCACGGGCGCTCGTGCGACGACCTCGTGGGCGTCGCGTCGGTCCTCGCCACACTGGTCGAACTCAAACGCCTTCGTCGAAAGGTCCATGTCATTGGCGTCATATCGCGCGCGGAGGAAGTCGGGTTCATGGGGGCGTTGACCGTGGCCGGAGCGGGACTGCTGCCGCGCCGCGGGCTGGTGATCTCGCTGGAAACCAGCAAGAAGATGCCCCCGGTGGCGATGGGGCGCGGCGTCATCATTCGCGTGGGCGATCGCTCGTCGATCTTCGATTCGAAGGCGACGCGCTTCCTGACGGAGGTCGCTGAGGACCTGCAACGTGAAGACCAGCGATTCGCCTTTCAGCGCGCGTTGATGTCGGGAGGCACTTGCGAGGCGACGGCGTACCAGGAATTTGGACTGACCACCGCGGGCGTTTGCATCGCGCTTGGCAACTACCATAATTGCGGTCCGCGAGGCCGCCTTGCGGCCGAGTTCGTCAGCCTCGCGGATGCTTGCGGCATGGTGCGGCTCCTGGCGCGGGTGGCCGAGCGCGTGACACAGTTCGATAGCCTCGTCGGGCGCCTTCCGACGCGGCTCAAATACTTGCTGATCCAGGCGCGTCAGCGGCTGGCGAAGGGGCCATGAGAACCCGCGAGCGCCACCGCATTGTCTTTGGGGCCAGGATGTCGCGAACGGCGCGGCGTCACACAACGTGACGTTCGCTATCCAATTCGGTCATCTTTTCGACTTTGCGGTGACGCCGCGGTAATTCGAGACGACGAGACGACTTCGGCCAGGGCGAAGCGTTGACAGCCCATTGGCCGCGCTCAATCATGGCCAACGCGCGCAAGGCATTTTTCGGGCGGGGGAGCTGGAAGCCTGCGAACCCATCGGACAGATAAGGAAAGCAAACTTCCGGCCCCCTGCCTCCATAGCAAGGG
>CAZZAQ010000119.1:6298-9382 GCA_964652165.1 uncultured Bifidobacterium sp. | reverse complement strand
GTCACCAGCATCGGGGAAGGCGCGTTCTATTACTGCACCAGCCTGACCAATGTCACTATCCCCAACAGCGTTAGCAGCATCGCGAACTCTGCGTTCCGATCCTGCACCAGCCTGACCAGCGTCACGATCCCCAACAGCGTCACGAGCATCGGTGGCGCTGCGTTCGCTGACTGCACCAACCTGACCAGCGTCACGATCCCCAACAGCGTCACCAGCATAGGGTCCGATGCGTTCGCTTGCTGCACCAGCCTGACCACCGTCACGATCGGGAACGGCGTCACCTACATCGGAGACTGTGCGTTCGCTATTGCACCAGCCTGACCAACGTCACGATCGGAAACGGCGTCACCTACATCGGAGACGATGCGTTCGCTTCCTGCACCGGCCTGACCGGAGTCTATTTCCAAGGTAACGCCCCCAGCCTTGGTGGTTCGTATGTATTCCACAATGCCAACAGTGCGACTGTTTATTACCTACCGGGCACCACGGGCTGGGGGCCGACGTTTGCCGATCGTCCGACGGTGCTGTGGAACCCGCAGGCGCAGACCAGCGGTCCCGGCTTTGGCGTGCGGACGAACCGGTTTGGATTCACCGTCACCGGCACCAGCGGCCTAGTCATCGTGGTGGAAGCCTGCACGAACCTGGCCAATCCCGCCTGGTCTCCGGTGGGAACCAACACCCTCACCGGCGGCTCGTCCTATTTCAGCGATCCTGAGTGGACCAATCATCCCGCCCGTTTCTACCGCCTCCGCTCGCCGTAGAAATGAGGCCGCGGGATGGAACACAAAAGAGGGAGCCGCAAAAATTCACACGAGGCACAAGAGATGAATGTCTTCGAGCCTTTTGTGCCTTTTTGCGGCCATCCTGGCTTCAGTCAACTCATCGGCACAGGGTTGTGACGCAATCACTGGATGGAGCCCGCAACCTCACGGTCCCAGCCACGCTAACCGGATTCGAGGTGAAAGCCCGGACGACCGGATTGGCGCTCATGCGATTCTGGGATTCGTTTGAACGTTTTACCGCGGCGGACACTCTCATAGCTGGCGCATACCCCGGATACGTCCAATACCGAGGGTGTGCGGCTCAGCATCGGTGAAAATCAGAAGTTGAGTATCGAGCATGAAGTGCTTTCCAATGAACGGGTTGCGGAGTGCCACGGCTTTGGCTATCGTGCTGGCGATGCCGATTGGCCTTCGGGCCGGCGAAGCCATCCAGTTCTCAAACGCCAGGAGCCATCCCGACCCGAACCAGAAGCAATCGTTGCCGGGCGCGTCCCCCCGGACCGGATTCAATCTTGGCACGCACGGACCCTTCGATCGCGTCTCACCGGGTCTGTACGAATCGCGCCGACGCGACCCTCGTGCCGAACGCAAGGCCCAAAACGCCGAGGATGAGAAGAAGAATTGGATGGTCCTGGATCGGGGCCAGCTCGACGCCGAGGATGAGGAGACTTCCGGCTTCGGAATCAAAAGTTTCGACTTGGATAATAATAAGAACGCAAAGAGGGACTACTTTTTTGCCCCGCCTGAGGAGAAGGGAGATCGAACCGGCCTGCCGCGGCAACAAGTGGGCCGGGTTCCCCGCAACAACCGTGTCCCGCCGGAGGGGAGTGCCAGGGAATCCTCGCGCAACCCGGATCAGGACGAAAACGATGCCAAAGGCAGCCAGTCCGTTTCGAAGGACGGCCGGCCGGTCGGCGACCACGTTTCCAAGGATCTCGACATGAAGGATCTCCTGGCCCCAGGCAAGGCGAACTCCATTGCCCCGACCGAGGACAGGACGACGAAACTATGGAGAGAGATCCTCGGAAGCGGCGCGATGACCGAGGCGCGCGCTGAGGGTCCCGGGCAGCGGGGGGACGGTTCAGTGGCGGATGGATTCCGACCGTCGGCGTCCGGGTCGATAGCGGCCCAGGGCTCCACCCCCTCGTTCGGCTTTCGCAACGACTTCAGCGCTCGTCCGGCCGCGGGAAGTTCTCCCAGCCAGTCTGGCTCAGCCTCGGCCGGTTTCACGCCGCCTGCGGCGCCGATGGCGCCTCGCGTTCCCGACTCATACATCGGCCGCCCGTACGCTCCCCCGGCTGCGGGCGGCGTGCCGACTCCAAGCGATTCGTACGGCACGCGCCAAAATGGCTTCGGCTCCGGCCCTGCCGGTTCGTCCTTTGGCCAACAACCGCCGCCCCGGCGCCCTTCATCCAGCAGTTTCGAGATTCCGGCCCGGCCCGGATACGGCGGACGCTAAACCGGATTCCTCATACCCGATGTAGCCGCCGACGTGAGGAGGCGGAGAAATCAATCGGCAGAACGAGTCCGCCTCCTCACGTCGGCGGCTACAGTTCATTCGTCGCCTCGGCTCATTCCTCGATTCGCAACACCCTCACGCTCGTCCCCGCCGCCAGGATCGTCCTGGTCGGCACATCCACCAATCCGTTGGCCAGTGCCAGCGAACCCAGCATGTGGGAACCCTGGCCGGCTGCGGGGCGAACCACGCCCTGCTCGTCCGCCAACACCCGCATGAAATGACGACGGTCCCCGGCATTGGCCAGCGGTTCAGACAGCGTGCCCGGATGCGACGGCATCTCCACCCGCTCTGCTCCCTGCCAGCGCAGCAACGCCGGACGCACCAGCACCAGGAACGTAACGACGGCCGACACCGGATTGCCCGGCAGGCCGAATAGAACCTTTTCCCCAAGCCGCCCGAAGACGAACGGTTTGCCGGGTCGGATGGACACCTTCCAAAAATCCAGCACGCCCCCGAGTTGCTCGAAAGCAGTCTTCACGAAATCCAACTCTCCGACCGACACGCCCCCGGTCGTCACTACCGCGTCGCAGCCGGCGAACGCGCTTGTCAGCGCCTGCCGGGTCTCCTCCAGCGTGTCGCGCACCAACGGGAAGGGCTGCGGCACCGCTCCGGCCCGCGCCAACAACGGCGCCAGTGTGATTCGGTTGCTTTCGAAGATTTTTCCGTTTTGTGCCGGTTGACCTGCTTCGAGCAACTCACTCCCTGTTGCCAGCAAACCCACGACTGGCCGCCGCCGGACCATCACCGATTCGAGGCCCAGCGCGGCCAGTAATCCTGCCCGGG
>CAZZAQ010000119.1:0-6288 GCA_964652165.1 uncultured Bifidobacterium sp. | reverse complement strand
CTTTACTGCGTCCAACACATTGATTTCTCCGGGCCGTGTCGCGTCGACGCGTGTCTCCTCCTGCATCACCACCGCGTCGGCGCCCGCCGGAAGCGCCGACCCGGTGAACAGGCGGACGCACGTACCCGGCTGCAACTCTCCTGGATAAACCTCTCCCGCCACCGCGGTGCCGATGAGCTTCAGGCGGACGGGCGCATCCGGCCCCGCCTTTGTCACCTCCGCCGCCCGCACGGCATAGCCGTCCATCGCCGAGTTGTCGAATTGGGGCAAGTCGATCGGCGAAAGGATCGCCTCGGCGAGAAACCTTCCTACCGCGGCCGCCACCGCGACGCGCTCGGCCTCCAGAGGCTCAATGCACGCCAGCATCCGCTCCCGTGCTTCTTCCAGCGACAACATGCCGCGAAGTGTCCGGGGCGGCGGCCGGAGTTCAAGCTTTAGGTTGCGGCCCGCTTGGTGCGGAGCGCACCTGACACCGCCACCGTGTGGGGCAACCGTCCCGGCTGTCGCCGCGGGCGTCTCACCCGCGAGCACGGCTCGCGGAGCACTATCACACTTTGCAAAGTGTGATAGTAGACGTTTCTGCGGACGTGTCGGCCGCTAACACGCACGCGGGCGAGAGGCCAGACGCCTGCCCGACTACCCGGTCCGTCGCGTCGTGGCGCTGGCAAGTCGCGCCCATTCGTGCGAGAACTGGCCCGTGCAACGGGCCATTTGTGTATTCAGTTCGTCCAGCGACGCCGTCGCCCCGCACTACGTCGAACTGGCTGAATCCTTCGGCGCCCTGCTTGCCCGGCGGGGCATGGGACTCGTCTATGGCGGTGGCCGCGTGGGCCTGATGGGTGCCCTCGCCCGCGCGGTGCATGCCCACGGGGGGAGAGTCGTCGGGGTCATCCCGGATTTTCTCCGCGCCCAGGAAGTTGCCTACGAAGATGCCGACGAACTCATCGTTACCCGCGACCTGCGCGAGCGCAAAGCGATCATGGAATCGCGTTCGGACGCCTTCGTCGCGCTGCCCGGCGGCTTCGGCACGCTGGAGGAAATCCTCGAAATCCTCACGCTCAAACAGCTCGCCACGCACGCCAAACCCGTCGTATTTCTAAACACGCGCGGCTTTTTCGATCCGCTGCTGGCGCTCTTCGAGCAACTCTACCGCGAGCAGTTCACAAAGGCTGAGTACCGCGACCACTACCACGTCGCCGCCGCGGCGCACGAAGCGCTGGACCACATCGAGCGCTACCAGCCGCCCGCGCCGGTGGCGAAGTGGTTCGAGAGGTAAGTCTCCGACTGCTCGAGCCTCAACGGCATCGAGCCTTCTCCTCGGCCAGAACACGTTGCTCCATCGCTTCCAATTCCTCTGTCTTGAGGGGCCGGTGGCCGCCGCGTACTGCTTCCACCAGGAAAGCTTTCAACTCCGGACTGTCCGTGTTCCAATCTCGCTCCTGTTGGCTTAACTGGCGCACGGCTTCGCAAACCACATCGCTGGCGTTGCGGAACTCTCCCGCTTGAACTTTCTGCTGGATGAACGCCTCGAGGTCTTTGGGCAGACTGACTGTCATGCAGGCCAGTCTAACTCAAGGAACACCAAGACTCAATTCAAATGCTGCGCCCGCACTTGCCCCTTGCAGTTTGGGGAGGCGATTTTTACGCTGCTCGCATGGCTCGGAAGGACCCGGCATCTGCCGCGCAACACCGCGGGTTCGGCGACATCCTCGGCATCGTCTTGATCGCCGCGGCGCTGTTGCTGCTTCTGGCCCAACTCTCCTTCGACCGCTACGACGTCGATTCGAACAAAGTCCCCGCCAACCAGACCGCGCAGAACTGGATCGGCGGCGTCGGCGCCTGGGGCGCCAACCTGCTCTTCCAGGTGTTTGGCGCGGGCGCGTTCGTGCTGCCGATCCTTCTGTTCCTCTACGGACTTGGCTGCCTGTTCGAGTTCTTCGCCTACCTCAAGCGCCGCTGGCCGTGGGCCGCGCTCTTGTTCGTCACCTGCCTCGGCTTCTTCGATCTTTACTCGGCTTCGCTCGAAACGCTTCGCCGCAATCTCAATGCTCCGAGCGCCGGCGGCTATTTGGGCAAGATTCTCAATGATCTCCTTTTCCGCCATCTCGGCAAGCCAGGCGCGACGATCATCTTCTGCACGCTCTACCTTATCAGCCTGATTTGCCTGACGAACTTCCAGCTCATCCCGTGGCTCCGCGCCCGGCTGGCGCCCCAAAAGGCGGCGACCGGGGACGGGGAGATCGACGATAAGAAGTTGTCGCCTGAAGAACGCGCCCTCGCCCGGCGCGCACGCGAGCTGGAGAAACAGACCAGGAAACTTCAGGACGAACTCGACCGATCCCGCGAGAAGGAAAAGGCGAGGGAAGAGAAGTCCGGCCTCGGTCCTGATCTCCGCCCCGTGCCCGCGCCCACCGTGCGCGACCTCAGCGTTCCCGCCCCGCGCATCGGCAAGGCAGTAAGACCCAAAGTCGAAGAGCCCGCCATCGCCCGCGACGAATTCGAGGGCGAAATCATCAGCGCAACGGAAATCGCCGCCGCGTCGACAGCCGACATCCTCGGCAAAGACGCCGAGTTGCCGAGAAAATTGGAAAAGGCCGATAAGACTTCGCGCGGCGAGAAAACCGAGAAGACTCCCCCCGCGCCGGTCGAAGACTGGGGGCCAGCTAGTCCCGCCGGCAATTCCGATGCGGAGCAACCGCCCGAGAAACCGGACCCTGCTCCCGCCGCGGCTTCAGCCTCCGCTTCGGCCGCGCCTTCCACGGCGCCAGTGACCGAGCCGAAATTCACCGACAACTCCGGTGCCGCCCGCCGCCAGACTCCAAAAAGAAAGCCCATCGCCGTCGCTTCCACGCCGCTCATCGGCAATTACCAGATGCCGCCGATGGACTTTCTCCAATTCCCCGACTCGACGGTCAAGCCCACGGAGTCGAAGGAGGAATTGATGGCCAACGCCCGGCTCATGCAGCAGACCCTCGCGCAGTTCGACATCGAGGTGTCGCTCGGCGACATCACCAAAGGCCCGACCATCACCCGCTACGAGTTGCACCCCGCTCCCGGCGTGAAGCTCGAAAAAATCGCCAGCCTCAACAACAACATTGCCGCCGCGCTCAAAGCCGAACGCATTCACATCCTGGCGCCCGTTCCCGGCAAAAGCTCGGTGGGCATCGAGGTGCCCAACATCGTCAAGACCAAGGTCATCCTGCGCGATCTCCTCGAATCGGAGGAGTGGCACAAGACCAAAGCCCGCATTCCGCTGGCCCTCGGCAAGGACGTGTACGGGCACCCGATTATCGCCGACCTGGCCGACATGCCGCACCTGCTCATCGCCGGCAGCACCGGCTCGGGCAAGTCGGTTTGCATCAACGCCATCATCGCCTCGCTGCTCTACAAGTTCCCGCCCGACCAGCTTCGCTTCGTGATGATCGATCCGAAGGTCGTCGAGCTTCAGCAATACAACCTGCTCCCGCACCTGGTCGTGCCGGTCGTCACCGACCCCAAGAAAGTCATCCTGGCGCTGCGCTGGGTCGTCAACGAAATGGAGAAGCGCTACCAGATCTTCGCCAAAGTCGGCGTGCGCAACATCAAATCGTTCAACGAACGCCCCAAAGGCAGGCGCGCCGCGCCGCCGTCCCAGACCGAACTGCCGCTCAGCGCGAGGAAGGAAAAGGTCGAGCCGGGCGCCGAAGGCTTCGCCGTCGAGGTGGACGAGGAGATCGTCGTTCCGCGCGACGATGACATCGTCATTCCCGACAGGCTCTCGTACATCGTCGTCATCATCGACGAGCTGGCCGACCTGATGCTCGTCGCGCCCGCCGACGTCGAGTTGGCCATCGCGCGCATCACACAAATGGCCCGCGCCGCCGGCATCCATTGCATTGTCGCCACGCAGCGCCCCAGCGTCGATGTGATCACCGGCGTCATCAAGGCAAACATCCCCGCGCGCATCGCCTTCCAGTGCGCCAGCCGCGTCGATTCGCGCACCATTCTCGACGAGATGGGTGCCGACAAGCTGCTGGGCAAGGGCGACATGCTCTACCTGCCGCCCGGCAGCGCCAAACTCATCCGCGCCCAGGGCGCGCTCATCCTCGATCAGGAAATTCAGAGCATCGTCGAATTCATCGCCCGGCAGGGCAAGCCCAGCTACGAACTCGAAATCCACCAGCAACTCTCCCGGCCCGTCAGCACGTCCGAAAGCGGCGACGGCAGCGAACAGGACGAGGAACTGATCGAGCAATGTATCGAAGTCATTCGCAGCGAGCAAAAGGCCAGCGTCTCCCTGCTCCAGCGCCGGCTCAAAATCGGCTACGGCCGGGCCGCGCGCATCATGGATGAGCTGGAGAACCGCGGCATCGTCGGCCCCAGCAAAGGCGCCGAACCGCGCGACATCCTCATCGACCTCGACGGTGGAGGCGCGGATGGCAAGGGCGTCGAGACGGGGACGATGGGCTAAGGGGGCGCCAAATCGCGCACGGCAATGGGCGACCCGAAGGCCAGGGATTGCCCGCCGGGCGCAACCCTGCTAGCTTTCGGACATGAATGGCGATATGGGAAAAGTGGTCACGCGGATCAAGCTTCAGAATTGGGATGACATCGCATTGTTGGCGGCCGGCCAGCGCAGCCAGCCACCCCGCACCGTGGAGACCGACGCCCTTGTGGACACCGGAGCCGTGAAACTCTATCTGAAATCCGCCATCATTGGGCAGCTTGGTCTGCGTCCCATCGGCGAAGTGACCTCGCAAACGATGTCCAACCGCTTCGAACGGCGGCGCGTGTTTTCTCCAGTCGATCTTGAGATCCAGGGCCGCTCCGGCCGCTTCGATGTCGTCGAGGTTCCCGATGCGCTGCCCAACATCATCGGGCAAATCCCCCTTGAAGATTTGGACTGGGTGGTCGATCCGCACGGACAAAAACTGATAGGCAACCCCGAGCACAAGGGCGAGCAACTTTACGACGAATTCTGACCTTGCGCTTCATCGACCCCGACGGCGGCCGGGGGTAGCACAAGCGACCCGCCTGTGCCGCGCGGCGACTCGCCGCGCGGAACGACAGCGCGCTCCGGACCTGTTCGCCCTTCGCCGAAGGTTGCCAACGCGACCGCACTTTGCGATACTCGTCGCATGAAACCGGGCTGGATTTACAAAGATGGTGAAGTGGTCGCGGTGCCGACGTTGACGGCTGTCGTGGAGAAGGACGAACGCTGGTTTGTCTCCCGCTGCCCGGAGCTTGGCGTTGCCAGCCAGGGCAAGACCCGTAAGCAAGCCTATGCCATGCTCGCCGAAGCGGTGGCACTCTGGCTTGAATGTGCCTCCGCCCGCGAAATCAAGCGCCGCCTCAGGACCGGCGCCACGGTGCAGCCGCTCGAACTGAGCCGCGCCTAAGCGATTCTACTCAATCCCGAAGGGATTGCGTCACTCAGCCCAGGGTTGACCGCGCAGCGGGCTACCCTGGGTCAACGGTCCTCAAAATCCCTTGCAACCCTGAAGGGGTTGCATCTCATCGGTCATCGTGGGCGGCACGGGCGCGCGTGGTTCGCGAGGGGCGATGGATGGAACCCTTTCAGGGTTCATCAATTTCTGCGCCATGTCCCAGGGTAGCGACTGCGTCGCAACCCTGGGCTGGAGGCTGCAACCGCGTTGCGGTTGGGAAGACGAATGGATGAAGTCGCCGTCGGCTGCTGCGCACTGGAGAGAGAAGTTGAGCCGCTGCACGGCACGCGCTACGCTGTCCCCGATGCGCCCGCTCCTCCACGAAATCCACACCGGGCACTCGCCGGAGTCGCTCGTCGAGCGGCTGGCGGGCGAGGTGGGTGTGGTGTTGCTGCGCAGCGCGCTGTTCGAATCGCCGCAGGCGCGCTACTCGTTCGTCGCGGCGCGGCCGTTTCTCACGCTGCGCGCCTTCGGGACGCGGTGTGAGTTGACCGAGGCCGAGGGGGCGCGCGTGCAGTTCGGCGATCCGTGGCGTCTGCTGGACGCGCTCATGGCCCGCTGCGAATTGCTCGAGGAAGTGGACCTGCCGTTCCCGCTCGGCGGCTGCTTCGGCTTCTGGGGCTATGACCTCAAGAATTTCGTCGAACCGCGGCTGCCGCGCCGCGCCGTCAACGACCTCGAACTGCCTGATTGCCACGTCGGATTTCACGACAGCCTGGTGGTGTTCGATCATCGGCTGGGCAAGACGTGGATTGTCTCCACGGGCCTGCGGCCGGACGGCTCGCGCGACGCGGGGCAGGCGCGGCGCGCGGTCGCGTGGTGGCGGGGGAAGCTGGAGAGCGACGAGGTCGGCGAAGGGTTG
>CAZZAQ010000118.1:1238-9385 GCA_964652165.1 uncultured Bifidobacterium sp. | reverse complement strand
CAGCCGGGCGAAAGTGTCGGCGATTTGAAGTTGCTGGTCGCGGTCCTCGACGGGGAGGACTTCGATACGCTTGGCGAGGAGCTCGCCCGAGGCCCCGTTGCTGGAAGTGATGACGATGGCGCTGACCAGCGGCGTGGCGAGCCACGGTTCCTTGTCCCTGGCGTAACGGTCCACGGCCTCGGCCGTGAGTTGGTGCGAGACGAACAGGGCGGCGGTGCGGCGGTGGAAGTCGGCCTGGCGGCTGCCGCGCGGGACGGCGTCGGCCCCGCGCTTGAGGGCGGCGAAGGCTTCGTTGGTTTTGCCCAGCCCGCAGTAGGCTTCGGCCAATCCGGTGTAGCGGCGCGGATCGACCGCGTCGTTCTTTTTGTCCAGTCGCGCCTCGATGTAGTGGACCGCCGAGTCGAACAAGCCCTCGCGCAGCAGCCAGTCCATCATGCTGGTGCCGGTGCCGACGCCGCGGCTGGTGGGGCGGGAGTCCCAAATCTTCGTCGCTTCCTCGCCCCGGCCCAACTTGGCATAGCACTGGCCGAGCCGGGTGAGCGTGGAGTCGAAGTTCCACGAGCGGGCCAGCTTCATGGATTGCTCGTAGTGCGCGGCGGCCTTCGCCCATTTCTTCTGGTCGAAATAAAGGTGGCCCACTTTCTCGAAGGTGTCGCCGCCCTTGGCCCAGGCGAGGAGCGCGTTGAGTTCCTGCTCGGCCTCGGCGGGGCGCTTCAACTCGAAGAGCATTGTCGCGAGCTGGAGCGCCTGCTGGATTTCGTCCTGGAGCGTGGTGACGCCCTTGGTGTCGCGCAACAGGGCGACGGCCTCGTCGCCGCGATGGAGCTTCACGAGCAGCGCGGCCTTGGCACTGGCAGCGGCGCGGTTGAAGGGGCTTTGCTGGATCTTCTCGTCGTAATACGCCAGCGCCTTGCCGGGATAGCCGGCATCGGACCAGGCCCTGGCGAGGCGCTCCTGGATGTTCACGTTGCGGTTGGTCTCAGCGGCGATGCGGGCCTGCACGTCGGCCGCCAGCAACGGCGCCTTGCCGCGCTCCTCAAAGAGTTTGGCGATGCGGCTGAAGTAATTGTCGCCGTAGTAGCGCTCGCCGTAGCGGGAGAACTGCCAATTCATGTCCAGGGGCGTCTGGAAGTCGCCGCGCTCGATGCAGACTTTGTACATGCTGTCGCCCTGGTAACGATCGAGGTAGCCGGCGTCTTTATGCGCCTGGAACAGGGCGTAGGCCTCGTCCGGCAGGCCGGAAGATTCCAGGTAACTGAGCAAACTTTGGAAGGAACTGGCGTCCTTCTTTTTCTCAAACCGCTCGCGCAGCCCGTTTTTGCGGGCATCGCGGTCGCCGTGTTCGGTGTCAAAGTCGGCGAGTTGGAGGCGCGCGTCGGCCTTGCGCGAAGAGTCGGCGAGCTGGATCGCCTTCTCCATCGAAGCGCGGGCTTCCTTGAGTCGGCCGGCATTTTTCTGCTGCGTGGCCAGCGCGTTGAAGCGCGACTCGGATGGCTTGGCACTGGCCCACTGCTCGTAGCCGGCGAGGGCCTCATCCACCCGGCCTGAGTCCATGAGCGCCTTGGTGCAGGCGTTGCGGTAAGTCGAGCTGTTCGGGTCTTCGTCGAGCAGGCGCTTGAGGATCTCCATGCGTTTGGCGGCGTCGGCGGGATTGATGTAGATTTCGGCAAGCTGCCAGGCCAGGTCGCGGTTTTTCGGGTCGGCGGCCACGAGGCGCTCGACGAACGCACGCCGCTCGCCGCCTTCGGTGGTTCCCTGCAACTCACTGGCGATGGCCTTGAGCAATTCGAGATCGCGGCCTTTGAACGACTCCTTCTTGAGCACGGCCTCGACAAGTGGCGCGAAGCGCCCATGTCGAGAATAGCCGGTGGCGATGGTGCGGTCGAACTGCTCCTGGTCGTAGGTGGAATCGAAGCGGTCGGAGCGATGCTTAAGGGCAAATTTCTCCGCCGCTTCCCACAGTTCGAACTCGGCGAATTGAGTCAACGCCTGGCGCAGATAGTAGCTGTTGTTGCCGTATTGGGTTTGCCGATCGAAGAATTCCTCGAGCATCGCCTCCGCTTTTTTCCGGTCGCCCTTGACCATGTAGAGCCGGGCAACGCGCTGGTGGTCCCAAATCTGTTGCTTGTCGCTCTTCTCGACGATGTCGAGGGCCGCCTGCACGTCGCCCGTGATTTCGGCCAGGGTCATAATCTCGTATATCCCGTTGGCGTCGCGGCCGCCCTCGGCCAGCCCCTTGAAGCCGGCGATGGCGTCGGCGAAGCGCTTTTCGATGACGGCGATGTGAACCTGCATTGCCT
Organism: uncultured Bifidobacterium sp.; assembly: GCA_964652165.1. Lineage (GTDB taxonomy): Bacteria > Verrucomicrobiota > Verrucomicrobiia > Limisphaerales > JADJPG01 > DASTLJ01. Next base: position 7,085 of record CAZZAQ010000118.1, on the reverse strand, counting down.
TGGCGATGCGGTCGTCGGAATTCTTTTTCAGCTCGGCGTCACAACGGTCCTTGAGTTGTTGGAGTTTGCCGGTGGCCCGGTAGAGGCCGACGATTTGCTTGATGGAATTGTGGTCCAGGTAATTGCCCTGGGCCCGCGTTTGAGGCGACGCGAGATACTCCTCGTAAAGTTTCACGGCCTCGTCGAGCTGGCCCAACTGCATGAAGACGCTGGCCAACTGGTTCTTCAGGTAGGCATCGGCCGGGGACATCTTGATGGCCTTGCGATAGAGCTCCATGGCCTTGTCGAGGTCGCCCTCCTGCTGGTAACGCTGGGCCAGATCGCGCACCTGATAGGGCTGGCTGGCCTTGGCGGTGATCTTGTCCTCCATTTGCGCAAGTTCCTTGCCCTTGCCCATGCGCTGGTAGAGGTAACGGAGTTCCCAGGAGATTTCCTGGTAGGCGTTGGGGTTGGCCTTGATCATCGCTTCGTAAAACTCGGTGGCCTTTTTCATCTCGCCCATCTCAGAGTAGATGCTCGCGATTTGGCGCTTGGCCTGCAGCAGGTGCGGGCGCTTCTCGACAAGCTGCTGGTAGATGGCCAGCGCCTCGTCGCGCTTGCCGCTGCTGCGGTAAAGCTGGGCGAGGTTTTCATGCGCCTGCACGGAGCCGGGCTGCTTTTCGAGGCGCTCCTTGAATTTGGCGATGAGTTCGTCGCTCTTGCCGGCGCCGACGTAGTAGCGGTGCAAATCGCTGAGCGAAGTGTCGCCGCCACCGCTGCTGTAGCCCGAATAGTAATAGCCGGGACCGTAGTAGTAGCCTTGCGAACCGCGGCCGTGGGACTTGCGTTCCCATGACTCGTTGGCGAGCGCGATGGCTTTGTCGAAATCATTGTCCTCGTTGTAAAGGCGGGCCAGGGCGGCGAGGGCTTCGCTGTTGCGGCTGACGCCGGTGAGGTGGTCCTCGAGGAGCGACTTGGCGAGCTTCTTTTCGCCGGCGGTGGAAAGGTGGTTGATCAGACCGAGGATTTGCTGGGGCGGAACTCGCTGCTGATTCATTTCGCGGACAAGTTTCGCGGCGTCGTCAAACTTTCTGGCGAGGATGAAGGTGACGGCCTTGGCCTGCGCCACGTCGCGGCCTTTGGCAGGGAAGCGTTGCAACACTTCGTCGTAGAGCTTGAGCATCCGCTCGTGGTCGTCCTGTGTTTGCGCGAGGTAGATGGCGCTGTTGAACCATTCCATCTCGTCGAAGCCGCCTTCGCGAAGCGCCTTGAGCAGGTCGGCGGCCTTGTCGTTTTCCTTTTCGTTGAGGTAGAAGGCGCAGAGCAGCTTCGTCGTTTCCCAGGCGCGGTTGCGCTCGGTGGGCGTGACGGCGGACTTGTAACCGCGGGCGATCTTTTCCAACTGCGCGAAGACGGCGTTCGTGGCGTCCTTGTCGGTCTGTTTGAGATACTGGATGGCCTGGCCTTTGGAGTAGTCGATGTAGCCGAAGACCTGGGTGGGGAGGTTGCGCTGAAGGCCGCCGTAGTTTTGACGGTTGCCGCCGATTTCGGGGACGTAGAGATACTGCGCGCGGCGCGGCGACATCCAGGCGTAGCGGCTGGCCTCGGAGTCGGTCAGTAAGTCGGTGTAAAGCTGGCGCGCCTCGTCCTTCTTGCCCTGTTGTTGGGCGGAGTAGGCGATGTTGTAGAGCATGTTCGCGCGATAATTGGGATCGAGGTTGATGGCCTTCTGGTACACTTCCCGCGCTTTGTCCCACTTGCCGTTTTGCTGCATGAAGCTGCCGATGGCCCAGACGGACTGCATATCGGTCGGGTTTTCCTTGAGCAACTGATCGGCTAACTCCATGGCTTTCTCCTGTTGCTTGTTCTGGAAGTAGAGCGGCACCAGTCCCTGGAAGGCCTGCACGCGCATCTTGGGCTGCGTCTGCGCGAGCTTTTCCAGCAGCGCGATGGCTTTGTCGTGTTGCTGCTGGTTCTGATAGTAGAGGGCGGTTTGCTGGAGGAGGTCCACGTCGTTGGGAGCGGCGTCGAGGATTTCGAGCGCGACCTCCAGCGCGTCCTCGATGCGGTTGTACATCTGGAGCACCATAAGCAAGTCGCGCTTGGCGTCCACGTTGCCTTTGGCCTTTTTCGCCTTCTCGGTGATCTGCTCGACAAACGCGTCCTCGCCGAGGCTGCGCTGGGCGACGCCCGCCATGAACGTCAGCACCTGCGGCCGAAACTGCTTGAACGTCCCCTGCCATCCGGCGCCGCCGTAGTAGGAACCACCGCCGTAGTTGCGGATGCCATAGACGAACGCATATGGGTTCACCGCGCCCGGCCCTTGCTGGCCTTTGGCGACGCGCTGCACCTTCTTCTCGGACTCCGCCGGTTTCTTGGCTTCTTCGCGGTCGCCGATCTCAAGAATCTGGCTGGCTTGCTTGAGCGCCTCGACCGGCTGCTCGTTCTGCGCGAGGAGTTGGGCGTATTCGTAACGTCGTTTGTAATCGTTGGGGTCGAGTTCGACCGCGCGGCCTTTCACGCCCAGGGCCTCGTCGGTGAAGCCGCCGTCCCGCAGGATGGAAGCGAGCCGGTCGTGGGCCTTGGCGTCCTTAGGCGCTTCGGAGGCGATCTTTTGCCAGGTAGCCTTGGCCTTTTCGATATCACCGAGCTGGGCGTAAATCTGCCCGAGCCGCTCGAACTCCTGCGCCGAGGGCTTGCCGCTCTGCGAGAGCAACTGTTCGAAGTAACTCCGGGCCTTCGCGAAGTCCTGCGCCTCGTAGCTGGTGCGGATGAGCGTCTTGAGCGCCGCCCCTTTGTCGTCCACGTTTTGCAGCGCCCCTTCCAGCACCTCGACGGACTTCGCGATCTGGCCGGAGTCCTTGTAAATGGCCGCCAGTTCCTCGTAGGCGGCGAGTTTCTTGGGTGTGTTGCGAATGCGGCGTTGGAACTCGCCGAGGAGCTCCGCCAGCCGATCCTGTTGCAGATGAATTCGAGCCAGTGACGAAACGGCGGCAAGCCGGGTGGAATCCTCCTTGGCAACGTCGAGCATCTTGCGAAAGGCTTCCTGGGCTTCGCCGTAGCGTTTGTCCTGCTCGAGCGCCTCGCCGTATTGGCGCCAGTAATCCGGCTCGTTCGGCTCCAGGCGCAGCGCGTAGCGATACTCGTCGAGCGCCTTGGCCGGCTGACGATACATCTGATAGACCTGCGCCAGCGTGAGCCGGGCCTCGGGATCGCTCGGCGCCAGGCTCACGATGGCCTCGGCGGCAGCGATGGCTTCGTCCTTGAGGTCCACGCTCAGGTGGATGTCGAGCAGGTCCTTGTAGTAGATGCGGGCGCGGTTTTTGTCCTTTTCGAGCAGCGCCTTCGAGGTGGCGATGGCTTGCTCGGCCTGCTTGGCGTTTTTGTAGAGGCCGGCGAGAATTCGCAAGTGTTCGAGGTTGTCTGGCTCCTTGTCCCGGCGCTGTTCGTAAAGCGCGATGGCCTTTTCCTTCTGACCGCCCCGCTCGTAAACGCGCGCCAACTGGCTCAGTTTCTTCGCGTCGGAAGGATTGGCCGTAAGGTCGCGCTCCAGTTCCTGTTGCTTCTCCTCCAGGATGCCCAGCTCGCGCCAGGCGTCGATGCGGCCCGACTCTCCTTGAAGCTGGAGGAACTCGTTTTGGCTCTGCGAGGCGAGCAACTCGAACTCCGCGGCAGCAGGTTCGAACTTTTGCTGCTTGAGCAGAATCTTTGCGTAAGCCAGCCGCGCTTCGAGGTTCTGCGGTTCTTTGTCGACGGCCGCTTTGCGAAGCCTGGCGGCTTCATCAATCTTTTGGCTGGCTTCGAGGATGGAGGCGATCTCGGCGTAGTCGTCGGCCTTGCTCGTCGCGGGGTCGAGCACGCTGAGCCAGAGTTTTACCGCTTCGGCCTCGTCGCCCTTCTGGTGCTTGAGGCCGGCGAGGCGGAGAACCCAGTCCTTGTTCTTCGACTTCTCGATGGCCTGCTGGTAGGTGGCGATGGCGTCGTCGGGGAACTCGTAGCTCTCGAACCAGGCGGCCAACTGCGCGAGCTTCTCGCCGGTCGGCGGGACTGGCACGACGCGGCGCCAGGCAGTCTTCGCCTTGTCCGGCTGGCCGTCGCGGACGTGGAACTCGCCGAGGCGGCGCAAGTAATCGGTGTCGCTCGGGAACAGTTCGATGAGCTTCTCGAACGTGGCGACGGCGTTGGTCTTCTGCCCGGTGCGCAGATGCAGCGCCAGCAGCTTCTCGTAAGTGGAGGAATTGCGCGGGTTGCGTTCGAGGATTGCGCGATACTCCTTCTCCGCGTCGGCGAACTTCGCCATCCGCGTGTAGGTTTCGGCCAGCAGGTCGCGAAACTCGATGTCCCCGGCGTTCTGCTCCAGCCGCGCGGTGACGTACTTCACGAGGCCGGCAAGGTCCCCGATGTCCTCGTACACGCCGACGAGCCGGATCTTCAGGTCTTCAAAGAGCCAGTTGCCAGGCGCGACGAGTTCCAGCGCCTGCTCGTAAGTCGCGATGGCGTCCTTGAATTTCTCCGCCTGCACTAGGCACTGGCCGATGGACCGCAACGCACGGCAGCGCCGGTACGGGTCGTCCTTCGAGCCGTCGGCGATGCGTCGGTGGACCGTTATTGCCTCGTCCCACATGCGGTTGTCATGGTAAATCTCGGCCAGTTCGAGCTGGGCGAAGACTTCGTCGGGGCTTGCCTCGACGATGCGTTTCCAGACGGCGATGGCCTGGTCGCGCTTGCCCTGGCGCAAGTAAAGGTTACCCAGCATCCGGCAGACGGCGGAGCGCTGGTCGAGATCGGCGAGCGCGTCGATGGCGGCGGAGAGCAGCTCGGCGGCCCTGTCGTCGCGGCCGGCCTTGTAGTAGAGGGTGCCGAGCAGGACTTTGAACTGGGGACGGGCCTCGCCTTTGGCCGCTGCCTTTTCCAGCGCGGCAATCGCGTCGGCCGTCTTGAACTGGCGGTCGAAAATCTGGCCGAGCAGCAGCAGCGTGGCGAGGGCGTCGTCGCCCGCGTCGGCCTTGGGCTTGAGAGCCTCGACCCACTTATCGACGCCTTCGACCTTCGAGTAGCCCTCGTAAACGGCATTGAAGGCGCGCTCCTGGAACGGGTTTTTCAAGAGCACTTGTTCGTAGCGGTCGCGCATTTCCTTGTCCCGCGCCGGATCGGGGGCGTCGGCGGCGCGGGGACAAAAAGGGGCAATGGCGAGGCTGTAGGCAATCGCTGCGGCGAGGAACAATGTGGCGGAACGATTCATGGGAGTTCCATTGGTTGGTGGTGCAAAAGGTCTGAAAGGATGACTTGAATTGGCTTCCCAAGTCGGTTATGGATGTTGGCATGAGCGCAATCGCCAGCGAGAGCCGCACGACGGCAATCTGGGAGCGTATTCTCTGCCCGGAGACCGGCGGCCTGACGCCCGAGCAGGCAAGAGCGTTCCTCGCCCTGCGCGTCCCCCAGTCTGACCGGGACCGAGTGAACGAACTCTCGGCCAAGGCGCGGGCTGGCACTTTGACCGAAGAGGAGGAGGCCGAACTGGACGAGTATCTGTTGGTGGACTCGTTTCTTACCTCCCTCAAGGCCAAGGCGCGCATTTCTCTCCAGCAGGTCGAAGCTGCCACCTAATCCCTGCTCATGGACCCACACCTGCGGGCGGAGGTCCGAACCAGAGCGGGAAATCAGTGTGAGTACTGCCTGCTTCGGGAGGAGCATTCCGATTTCGAGCATCAGGTCGACCACATCATTGCCGAGCAACACGGAGGCACCATCGCCCTGGAGAACGGGGACGTCGCGGGCGCGGAGCAGAAGCTCGAGGAGGCCGAATCGGCGGGGGCGACGAAGACGCAGGGCCATGTCGGGGGGACCCTCACCGGATTGCGGGGGGCG
>CAZZAQ010000118.1:0-1228 GCA_964652165.1 uncultured Bifidobacterium sp. | reverse complement strand
CTGTCCTGCAAAATCTCGCCCTCGCCTGCATCCATTGTAACCGGCACAAAGGCCCGAATGTCGCGGGCGTTGATCGCTTGACCGGCCAAGTCTGTCGTTTGTTCAACCCGCGTGCGGACTTTTGGGAGGAGCACTTCGAGTGGCGAGGCGCCGTCCTGGTGGGGCGCACGGCCATCGGCCGCGGGACCGTCCAAGCTTTGCGCATCAACCGACATGACCGAGTGGGAACGCGAGCACTTTTGCTGGCGCAAGGCACTACGTTCCGCCCCGTGGTCGCTAGCGACTGACATTGAAAAGCAGCCGTTGAATGATTGCCGATTATCCATACCTCTGCGGCCTATCCGAAAACACACGATACCCGGCGAGGTCGAGCCTCCGCAACGCCACATCCACCACGAACAGCAGCAAAGCAGCCCCGAGCAGCCAGGGCCAAAGGCGTTTGCGCACCGGGACGCTCTCGCCCGGTTCGACTTTGAACAACTCCTCGACCGCCGGCTGGAACTTCCCGCCGGTGGACGAGGCCATTTCCTTCAAGTAGGCCTCATTTACGGCCAGGTGGCGATATTCCGGCTTGTAGCTCACCGTGACGGCGCGGGTGTAGTCGTTGACGACCTCTTCCGCGCCGGCTTCGTTCAAACGACTCTGCCGGATCTTCAAGAGGTAGCTGCCGGTGTCCAGCATTGGGAACGTGGTCTCGTAGCGGCCCGGCGCGGTCTGTTCCAAGGCCAGCGACGCAAGACTCAAATCCGGTTTCACCAATTGGGCCACGGTTCTTAGACCGTTGACGAACGCGCCTTGTTCGTCCGCCGTGTCGATGACGATGCGGCCATGGTCGCCGTGGACCGTGATGGTGGTCTCCGCGCCGCGATGCTGCGTGGTGCGCATCACATCGCGAACGACCTGCGCCCAGAACTGGCCAAAGCCCGGCCAGCGCACCCAGTCGGCGGCCCACTTGCTCTTGGCGTCGCTCATGAACGCCGCGGACTTTCCCAGGCCGAAGCGCCAGCTCACGAACAGCGGGTCGCCACGCTCGGTAATGAGCGAGGCGGTCGCGGTGGGCTTGGGCGAAGTGACGACGTAGCCGAACAGGAAAGGCGCGTTTTTCCAGTCGATGCCGCGGATGACCTGTTCGTCCCGCAGCACTTGCGGGAGGAAGGGTTCCTCGATGAGCGATGACTTGCTGGCGGTCATCGTTTCCTTGGTGAAGATTTGCGGCACGTCGTGCGGG
>CAZZAQ010000117.1:7452-9411 GCA_964652165.1 uncultured Bifidobacterium sp. | reverse complement strand
CGTGGAATTGTATCCGCGCCCTGGATTACTTGGAGACCCGACCCGAGGTGGACAAGACCCGCTTCGGCGTCACCGGCCGTTCCGGCGGCGGCGCTTACTCGTGGTGGATCGCCGCGCTCGACGATCGCATCAAGGCCGCCGCGCCCGTGGCCGGCATCACCGACCTCCACAACCACGTCGTGGATGGCACCGTCGAGGGCCACTGCGATTGCATGTTCACCGTCAATACCTGGCGCTGGGACTACCCGCAGGTCGCGGCGCTGGTCGCCCCGCGTCCGTTGCTCATCGTGAACACTGATTCGGACTCGATTTTCCCGCTGGACGGCGTTCAGCGTTTGCACGCGAAGGTCCGCCGCATCTACGAACTGCATGGCGCCGCCGACAAGCTCGGGCTGGTCATCGGTCCCGGCCCTCACAAGGACACGCAGGATCTCCAGGTGCCCGTGCTGCGCTGGTTCAACCGGCACTTGCGCGGCGACGACCCGCTCATCGAAGCCGCCGCGGTGAAACTTTTCACGCCCGAGCAACTCAAAGTGTTCCGCGAACTTCCCACGGACACGATCAACACGAACATTCACGAGACGTTCGTTGCCGCCGCTTTCACGCCCGCCGTGCCGAAAACGAAAGAAGGTTGGGAGCAGCAGCGCCGCGAGTGGCTGGGAGACCTGGGAGAAAAGTGCTTTGGTGCCTGGCCCGAAACGCCGCCGCCGCTGGCCCTCGAAAAGCGAATCGAGGCCGAGCGCGACGGCGTGCGCTTTCAGGCGTGGGATTTCACGAGCCAGGAGCACGTCCGGCTCCAGCTCTATATGGCGTCAGGCCGCGGTTTCAAACCTCCCGGTCGCATCGAACTGGGCGTCCTCGGGCCGTCTGGCGTCGCCGGTGGTCCATTGTCGTATGAAGAGTGGTTGTCGGGGATGGCTGCGGGCTTCCCCAACGAACTGCGCGACGAACTTGCCGCCGCGGCGTTCCGAACCGATGGCGCCGCCTTCAATGCAATCCGCCAGCGCCTGCAAAGCGAACCGGTCGGGCTCGCCTGGCTTGCGCCACGCGGCGTGGGGCTAGGCGCGTGGAATGCCAATCCGAAGAAGCAGGTCCAGGTGCGCCGCCGATTCATGCTTTTGGGCCAGACGCTCGACGCGATGCGCGTGTGGGACGTCCGCCGTGGCGCGCAGGCGCTTCGATCTCTGCCCCAATTCAGGGAGACCAAACTCTCCCTCGCGGGCGCGGGGGACCTCGCGTGCGACGCGCTCTACGCCGCGCTGCACGAGCCGGGCATCGAACAATTGAACTTGTGGGCGCTGCCCGAGTCGCACCGGACCGGACCGGATTACCTGAACGTGTTGCGCGTGCTCGACGTGCCGCAGGCCGTCGCGCTGGCTGCGGAACGCTCGGCCGTCCGGCTGCACGGCGCACGGGGCGAAGCATGGCAGTACCCGCGGCAGGCCGCCGCCGCGCTCGGCTGGCCGGCAGATCGACTCCGCGTTGAAGCCCATCCACCGGTCCCGAGCCGGTGACCGATGCAGCGAGGGCGAAGCGGTCTTCGCTTCATCCCGTAGCTGCGAGCGTGAGGTCGCGGGCTGAATTCTCAATCCGGACCAACTGGATTCCGGCACTCAACCTCAAACGTCCGCGCCCCGCGACCTCACGGTCGCAGCTACACCAGACGGCTACACTCACTCCTCCGCAATGCGGTCACTGCCACTGGCGAGGCGCCGGCACCCTCTATTTGCGACCCATGTTCTTCATCAACGCGGTCGCGCACGCCTCGGCGAACGCAGCGTCGTTGATCGCGCAGTCCATTTCGATGACCGGGATGTCTTTGCGCAGCCACGCCTTGAGGGAATCGAACAGCACGCGGTCGGCGACCGGGTCGTGGAACTTCTGACCCGGCGCGCTGATGACACTGATGGATTTCTTCGGCAGCAACACGGTGACAGGCCCTTTCGAGAGGTTCACCTT
>CAZZAQ010000117.1:6781-7442 GCA_964652165.1 uncultured Bifidobacterium sp. | reverse complement strand
CCTTTTCGGCGATGATTTTTCCGAGGCTGGCGCACTCCTCCGGCGTGGTGCGCATGAGTGTGACCTGCGGGTTGTGCTGGTAGAAATTTCGGCCCTGGAATTTCGCCGGCACCGACTCCGGACCGTGGAAGTTCACCATGTCCAGGCAACCGGGCGTGACGATGGCCGGCACGCCGAGGCGCGCGGCGGCTTCCAAGCGCGTCGGACCGGCCCCGAGGAAGCCGCCGACCAGTTCGTCCGCCCACTCGGTGGTAGTGATGTCGAGCACGCCGGCGACCATGCCCGATTCGATGAGGGATTCCATCGTGCGCCCGCCGACGCCCGTGGCGTGGAAGACGAGCACTTCATAGCCGGCGGCTTCGAGCAATTTGCGGGCGTGGTTGACGCAGTCGGTCGTATTGCCGAACTGGCTGGCGACGACGATTGGCTTGTCCGCTCCGGGCGCGGGCGCCACTTCGACCATGCCGCAGATGGCTCCCGCGGCGCGGGTGAGGATCTGGCGCGAAATGCGGTTCAACCCGGCAACGTCCACGATGCTGGGGAACATGAGGATGTCCTTCGTGCCAACGTATTGGGCGGTGTTGCCGCTGGCGAGCGTGGAAACCATCAGCTTCGGAAAGCCAATCGGCAGCGCGCGCATCGCCGCGGTGGCGATAGCCGT
>CAZZAQ010000117.1:3582-6771 GCA_964652165.1 uncultured Bifidobacterium sp. | reverse complement strand
GCATCCTGATATTGTCCGACCGGGTGATAGCTCATGGTTACGCTGCCTTTTTCTTGCGTTTGGTCCAGGCGTAGTAACCGAGACCGCCTACGACGAGAATCGCCAGCAGTCCCGCCGTGCCGCCGCCCCCGCCAAGTGAGATGACGCCATCGATTTTCTTCTCCGCGACAAGCCGGGCGAGCACGAGCGGGGCGCCCCGCGACATCGCGGCCACGGCTTCACCGCGGTCGCGCCGGGCGACGAGCGCCGCCAGATCGACCCCGGCGGCCCGGGCGACCTCTTCGCGCGTTATGTCGGGAGCGAGCTTCGGCGGTTCGAGCGCGCCGACGTCGATGACGAGCGTCTGGTGCCCGCGCTGTTTGATTTGGCCGGCGACAAAGGCGTGCTCCTCGCCTTTGGTGTCCATCGTGCCGAGAATCGCAATCGTTGCCATAGCTGGAAATGGGTGGAGGGTAGCAGCGGCCGGATCGCTTGGCCAGCACGCCTGAAATTCACGCCTGAAATTCGGTAGTGGTACCGTCTCCGGGTTGGGTGGGGCGAGCGTCCTCGCGAGCCGGCTCGCGAGGACGCTCGCTCCACCAATCTGTACAACTGCCTGAAATTTAGCTTCACCCAATCACTGTCCAGCCTGGATTCCACGCTCGGCACGCGGCGTTGAAGCTTCGGCAACCGACGGAAGGGGCAGTTTCAACTGCGCCGTGAACGCCAGATCGGGATCGCCGCGGCGCAACAGCATCTCGCCAAGCACGAGCAGGAACGGTTGAATCTTGTGCCTCGAGTTCGCGCCATTCACTGACAATGTGACCCGTTTGCTGAAGTCCACCAGGCGGCTGTCGAGCAGCACCGTGGCCGAGCCGACGTTGTTGCTGGTGGAGACGGTGAGATGATTGTCCCGGCACACGGCATTGATCGCGCGTTGTTTTCCGGGCGCGTCGGTGTGGAGCCAGAAGAAGTCCTGGATGATTTTGTCCGTCATGAGCCACGTCAACTCGCGCGGGACCGGATTCCGCACCGCGGGATACATCGCCTTGATGTTGTCGCGGTCGGGAAGTCCCGTGTGCCCGTTGCCGGCGATGATGTCCACCCGCACCGGATAGATGTCGGCCCGGTCACCGCGGAGTTTTGCGACGGCATCGGCGAATTTTTTGTCACGGTCAAAACGTCCGTACATCGTGTCCTTCTCGCCGACCATGCAGGTAAAGATCGTATTGCGAAGAGTCGTGGCCGTCGTTTCGCCATCGGTCGGCGCGGCGGCGCTGGCGTGGATGACCGCGAAGTGGTCGGGCATCTTAGGCCCAATGGCAAATGCGCCGTAGCCTCCGTGCGAATAGCCCATGATGAACACCTTGTTCGGATCCACGTCGCCGAAGAGCCTGAACTGGCGCGTGAGATTGGCGACGAGGGGGTAGACGTAGGTGTCGTAGAAACCGTTCCACGTGTCATTCGGCGCCCGGAGCGCAACGTAGAGGTATCCGCCGGCCTCCGGGTGGTCGCGATAATAAATCTGCATGTGCTTCCACTGGCTGTCGTTGACCTGCTTGGGCGCGCCGCCGCCGCCGTGCATCGCGATGAACAGCGCCCAACCGTTGGTCGGGCGCTTGCCAACGGTCTTGACGGTATAGGGGCTGAGATGCTTTTCGAATCGCACCTGGCGCGCGTCGAAGTCCTGCTTGAGTGCGTCGTGGATCGGCGCGGCGCGAAAGGCGTCCCACGCGACGCGGCGGACGGCGGGCTCGTTCTTCCGAAGCAGTTTCTCGAGGCTCCCCGAGAATTTCCACGCCGCCTGCTGGTTCGTTGGCGCCGTGAAGAATTCGGTGAAGGCTTTCTGAAGCCTCGCTTCGTCCGCGGGTTTGAGAGGCGTCGTTAGCGGCGGCGGCGCGTAGCGGACCTGCGCCGGTAGTGAATAAACAAACTCTTCGCGGAGCTTGGGGACGATGTCTTCCTGCCCGAAAGCGCCGAGAGCAAGCAAGGTGACGAACGCGGCACACCCGAATCGAGGGCTCATGCCGGCAATGTAATCGGGCGCCGAATCGGGGAAAGCAAAACTCTTGCGAAGCGCCGGTGGCACGGCGCCTTCACCGCGTTGACGAGACGCCGTGGCGGTCCCAGCTTCGCGCTTTCCATTTCCGACGCATACTCCAGCGGCTGCCTTCCAGCGTGAAGGATTCTCTCATTCACTTGAGCGGCCAGCCGCCCTGCGCGGCGATGCTCGCGTCGATCTCGCCCATCAAGCGTCTCGTCTGCATCAACGCCCAGATGATGCGTAGATACTCCGCCTGCTGCTCAAAACCGAGCGTGCGCCTGATTCGGTCTTTGAGCCAGCGTTGCGCGGGCAGATAGCCGCCGATGGGGAACTGCCACGCTGCGTCCGGCACGCCCTCGAAGTATTGTCGGTCGTTGATCCAGACGCGGCCTGAGTCTTTTCCTTGGGGCGGCTGGTAACGAACGTTCTCAATCACGTGATCGCCCTTCACCGGGAAGCTAAGTCCGCGCGGGTCGCCTTTGCCGCGCGCGTGCAAATCCACCAGGTCGCCACCGATACCGGCTAGCTCGCGGAACAACTCGTAATCGGTCGTGAGCGGCAGGCGGGGGAAATCCGCGCGCAGGAACTCCGCATAACGCTCGCGATACGTGGGGCTGTGAAATACGGCTTATGCGTAATGGAAAATCAATTCCGGCCCGACCTCGCGCTTGCCGGGGCGGCCCAAACCGTCCGACACGAACTTGGCCTTGAGCTTCTCGCAAACGTCGCGGATGAATTCGGCGCTCAAGTTCGGACGGCGGCCATTGTCGTGCGCGAACCAGACTCATTCGAGTGGCCAGCCACCGTGGGCCACAATTGAAGCGTCAATTTCAGCCATCAGCCGCCGTGTTTCGTTCAAAGCCCAAACGATGCGACCATATTCCGCTTTGTCCTCGAAGGTAAGTTTGCGGCCAATTCGGTCAGTCAGCCAGCGTTGAGCAGGCAAGTAGCCCCCGATAGGGAAATTCCAAGCGGTTTCAGGAACCATGTCGAAGTACTGCTCGCGGTTTATCCGAACGCGGCCCGCCTTGGAGGCAGGATGTTTTCCAAGGCTGATCGTTTCCGGCTGGCATGGAGATCGCATTTTTGCTGCACTGGGCATCACCATGGTGTCCAGAAGCTCGAATCGAATCTCCAGAAGTTCATCTGTTCCCTTGACCGGAAAG
>CAZZAQ010000117.1:0-3572 GCA_964652165.1 uncultured Bifidobacterium sp. | reverse complement strand
ATTGGGTTCGTCCGCCCCTGACCCTTGGCGTGCAAATCCAATAACCAGCCGCCCAGCCCGGCCAACTCGCGGTACAGGTCCAGGTTGGTCGTGAGTGGCAAACGCGGAAAATCCATGCTCAGGAATTCAGCATACCGTGCCCGGTACGAAGGGCTGTGAAAGATCGCGTAGGCATAGCTGAAGACGCATTCAGGCCCGAGTTCATTCCTGCTGGGCCGTCCATAGCCGTCCGGCACAAATTTGCACTTCAGGGCAGCGCACCAAGCCTCAATGAAGGGCTTGCTCAGATTGGGCCGACGACCGTCTTCATGCGCAAATAGATCCGTTTCAGGCAATCTCCCGTTGGGATACAAGTAAAGCGGGAACACAGTGTTGATATCGTAAGCTGCGAACGATTTGTGGCCCGCCAAAGCGTTCGTGGCGAAAGCGCCGAACTCGTCTTTGGTCTGTCGGGTTGCAATCAAGGCGATGTTTTCTCCCGCGAGCATGTGCTGCATCACCTTCTCCGCTGGACGACTCGTCAGGCCAGGGTCGTAATAGAGCCAGCGAGTGTCGAATGGACGATAGAGGCATTGCTGGATGGCCCCAAGACGAAAGGAGAGCCTGCGACGGCGTGCCTCGATATCGTAGCTGCTTGAGTCCTCGACACGAAACCGCGTGCGGAATTCCGACGGCAGTTCGGGCATGAAGAAACGCCTTATCCGCAGCTCCAGGTCGTTCCGATTAAAGTCGAAGAACAAGTGGTCGCGGTCTGTCTTCAAACCATTGTTCGACACGGGAAAGATGTCCGTGAGTTTCCAGCCGGCAGCATATTCCTTTTCTTTCGAGAAGTCCCTCGGCACGAAGTAAAAGGACGGCGTTGCGGGCGACAGCCTTTTCCACATCGTATCGCCGGTGTTGTGCGCATCCAGCCACTCGTATTTGGATGCGCGGCGGCCCCATAAATCCACGTAGCGCACGGTTGCGAGTGATTTGCCCGGTTTCTTTGTACTTGGAGGCAGCTTCACAAACAGCGCAATCACGACACCCACAGTGATGTCAAACACGTTCTCATCCGTGTCGCCATCGGGCGAGGTCTCCTGCTTCTTTGATGAACCATGAAGATTGACGACGTAGATTTCATCGAACGCTTCCAGCAAACACTCGCGCATTCGTCTGTGAGTCGGGCCATCCAGAAAGGCGTTGTTGATGATGAAGCCGATGATTCCGTGCCCCGTCTGCTCTATACGCCATTGAGCAAAGCGCAGGAACTTCCACTCTTCCCGATTCAAATCCGATTTTTTCTCATCCAAACCGCGCTTGTAATCAGCAACGAGCGAAAGAATCCAATCGTTTTCCGTGACCGATTTGGAGTAAGGTGGATTGCCCAGCACGACGAGCACTGGCTTACGCCTCTTCACGTCATAGGCGGAATTGGCTTCGTCACTCAAAGCGCGCAATGGGCCGAGCTGTTCGGTCGTGCGCTCCAAATCCTCCAGCGTGTTGGTGAGAAAGATATTCAGGCGCTCGCCCGGCCGCGGTTCATAGCTCCATTGCTGGCGAAAGAGTGGTTCTTCGTCCATCGCCGCGAGCGCCAGGCCAACTTTGAAATGCGCCACGGCGTACGGCGCCATTAGCAGTTCAAACCCAAAGAGCCGCGGCAGCAAATGCTCGTGAACGTAACTGCCCCACTGGCCTGCGTTCTTCTTTGTTTTGAATTGCGAGCGGATGAAGTCGAGCACGGTGTAAAGAAACGTAGCTGTGCCTGTGGCGGGATCGAGGATGAGCACGCGATGCGTCTCGTCCTTGATCTCGCGTTCGCCCTCCTTGCGCGTGACGGTGATCTTCGAGTGGTCAGCCAGCCCGGCTTTGATGCGGAACTTGTCTTTTAACAGGCGGTCAACACTTTGAACGATATAGTTTACCACCGGCTCGGGCGTGTAATAAACGCCGCGCAGTTCGCGCAGCTTCGGATCGTAGGCTTGCAGGAAGGTTTCGTAGAAGTGAACCACCGGGTCGCGGCGGCGCCTGCGTTTGCCGAAGTCTTCCATCACCCGCGCCATGTCCGCATGGTCGAGTGTCTGAATTATATCCTCCACGAACCCAGCGAATGGTTCATCATCCAGCCCCGAACCGGTGATCTGCTCGAAGAATGTGCGAAGAAATGGATTGGTGCGTGGGATGAGTTTCTGCGCTTTCTCGCGGGTGAACTTGGTTGAACCGCTGGACGCGCGGGCGCTGAACAGCCCGTAGGCGAGTGTCTGCGCGAACATGTCGGCGAACTTTGCCACCGCTTCGGCTTCTTTCTTGGCGTCGGCGTGCGGTGCCAGTTCGGGCAGCAATGTGGCGGCGAAAGCATCGCGCCAGTCGCGCACTTGTTGCGAAGCCTGACCTGCTTGAAACGCACAAATAATGATGTCGCGGATGACGTGCGTGAGCTTGGCGAGGCGGTGAGCGAGTTCCTCGGCGGACGCGATGTCCACCGGACGCTGCGTGAGGAAACCGTGCAGCATGTGTTCGGCTCGTTCCAGTTCCTCGGTGGAAACAAGCGCGAGTTTGCCACCGGATTGAAGCGTCGCGAGCTGGAAGGTTTCACGCTGCTTGCCATTCACAAACCACCGGAACTCCACGTAGTCGGTCAGCAGCAGATTGGGAAGTGAAGCAAGGTAACGTTTAAGTTGCTCCCCCTTCTCCTCTTCATCAAGTTCTTTGCCGATGTCCTTGGCTTCGATGTAACCGAGCGTGAGATGATCTCTTTTGCGGGAGACGACGTAATCCGGCGCGCCACACTCGGAGCGCTTGGGTTCGTTGGTCGCAATAACCTTTTGGTCGAGGGTTTCGATCAGTTCCTTGAGCGCGGGGCGGTGCGTGTGTTCGGTGGCGTCGCCGCGTTTGAGCGCGCGTTCGAGCTTGCGCACATACTCCGCAAGGGGGGCGGGTTTGCTGCTGCCGCCGTAAGTGGATGATTCTTCGTGAAGAAATGCGCCCTCAGTCATGCTTGAGATTCTTTCGCTGCTGTTGTGCGGAGATTTGAACCGAAGATTGGACCGCAGTCTACACCCCAATCAACATCCGCGGCACTTCCTTGCGCTCGATCGGTGCTCCCAGGCCCAGCGGGAAGCTTTCCGGCATCGCGTCCGGATCCATATAGGTGCCGAACATCCGGTCCCAGAGCGAGAAGGTGGTGCCCAGGTTCATCCCCTGGTGCTTGGTGGCCGAATGGTGGACGCGATGGTATTGCGGAGTGATGAAGATGTGTTTGAGCCAGCCGATGTTGGCTTTCACATTGGTGTGTTCCCAGAACTGGATGAACAGCCCGATCGAGTAGGCCGCGCCGGCCTCCAGCGGGCTCAGGTGGAACAACTGCATCGGGATGACGGTCTGCGGAATATTGTAGAGGAAGGAGTGCAGGAAGCTGGTTCGGAAACCCGCGAACCAATACATCTGCTCGATGGAATGGTGCCACTTGTGCGTGCGCCACAGGAAGCCGAACCGGTGTTGCGCCCGGTGAATCCAGTAGATGATGAAGTCCACAATGACGAGCGCCGCCGCGATCTTCACCCAACTCGGCCAGGCGCGGATGTAATCGAGCG
>CAZZAQ010000116.1:4604-9416 GCA_964652165.1 uncultured Bifidobacterium sp. | reverse complement strand
TGCGCGTGGTCCACCAATACGGCAGGCAGGTTGGCCAGCACCTTCTCCATCCACGATTCGGGGATATTCGCGCGCCACAACAGCATTCGCTTACGGATTATTCGCCAGCCAGGCGCGAATCTTTCCAGCTTCCTTGTGGTTGGGATTCAGTTCGAGCACCCGCGTGTAGTGCTCGCGGGCGAGCGCCGGCTGGCGAAGCTGCTGGGCGCCGAGGTTGGCCAGCGAGAGGTGGGCGCGAAGCTCGTTCGGGTTCGCCTCAAGAAGTTTGCGGAGTTGGTCGGCGGCGTCCTGCGTGTAACCGCTGTCCTTGAGAGTCAGCGCAAAGTTGTAGCGGGCGTTTGCAGAATCGGACTTGAGCGCGAGCGCTGTCTCGTAGGCGATCAAGGCCAGCCCCAAATCGCCAGTGTCCTGCGCGGCCACACCCAGATTGTAGCACGCGTCAAAGTAGGCGGGATCGGCGCGCAAGGCGTTCTGGTATTCCTCGATTGCCTGGGCGCGCTTGCCGGCCTGGTGCGCCTTGACCCCACGGGCGAAAGCCGGCTGGGCCTGGGCCCGATTGCCCGGGCGCGGGGCAGCGACCGACTGGTAGGGATATCGTTGGATGGGTGCGGAAGCCGGAATCGCCTCGCCCGGCAGGGCGGGCTGTAGTGCGACGGGTGCAACGACGGCGTTGGTGTGGGCCGCCGAGCCCTTCCCCGGCTCCGGCTCTTTTGGTTTGCGGCTGAACGGATTCAATCGCGCGATAAGGCCGCGTTTGGCCGCGTCAGACTTTGTCTCCGCCAACGGTGCCGAATTCGTCGAATCGCCGGGAGAGGCCGGCGCGGTCGCGGCTTTTGGGGTCTGGGTGGGTGCGCCACGTGCGGCCAGATCCTGCGCTGGCTTCACGACCAGATCGTCAGAGACGGCTGTGGCCGGGATTTCGACGGGCCTGACGGTCGTGTTCGATGCGGCACGCGGTGGCTCGGGCGGTGGACGTACGGACACGGCGGCGCGATTGGTCGGGCCTGGATGCACCCGCGGAGGGTTTCCGGCGGCGGCAGGATTCGTCCGGGCCACCGTCACGAGCGGCTGGCTTGGGGCGGTGCGCGGTGGCGCGGGCGCGACGGCGACGGCCCCGGTCCGGACTGATGCCACGGCAGGCGGGTTCGTCGTCACCGGCCGCAGCACGAGCCCTGGCGGATTCAATTCCTCGGCGAGCTGGCGGGTGATGGCCTCGACCGCATCCGAATCCGAGCCGCGCGGCTGGCTGGCAAGATACGTCCGATACTGTTTCAGGGCCGAGCCACGGTTGTTGAGCGCCTGGTGGTTGACGACCGCGATGTTCAATTGCGCCGGTCCGTAACCTGGGTGGTGGGCGAGGGCGAGATTGAAATAGTTGTGAGCGTCCTGCCAGCGACGGCGCTGGAACTGGATCACGCCCAGATTGTTCAGCGCTTCCGGGTGCGGGTGGCGCGGATCCTGGTCGAGCGCGGTGCGGAAGCATCGTTCCGCGGCATCGAGCCGTTTGGCTCGGAGTTGCGCGACACCGAGTTTGAGCCAGCCCTCCACTTGTGATTTTTGGACGAACGTGTACGTCGTCAACTCATTCGTAGCGCCCTCGAGGTTGTGTTGTTCCAGGTAAAGGCAGCCGAGGTTGTAATGTGCGGCGGCCAGTTTGTGGTCGAGGGCCAGCGCGGCTTGATAGGCGCGCGTGGCTTCCTCCGGCTGCCGATTGCCGTGATGGGCGAGGCCAAGATGGTTCCAGGCCTGCGCATTCTTCGGAAGCATCACCGTGGCTTTTTTCAAGCGCGCGACGGCCTCCTCATACCGGCCTTGCTTGATCAACTGCTCGCCTTGCAGCAGCGCCTCCGGCCCGGGCGGAGCGCAACTCGCCAGGCCGATGGCAAGAGCCGCCATCGCCACTGCGCGAAGGGGGCGCAACTTGAGGGCCTGTTGACCAAATCTTCGCAGGTAGGGCGCGTCGCTCCGCGCGCGCCAAGAAGGCGAGAACACCTTGCGAAAGCCCGTGGCTTTCAACGTACCCACGGCGCGCGCGGAGCGACGCGCCCTACCTCTCCCGACCGCACACGGTTTGGGCAACAGGCCCTCAACGCCGCCACCGTCGGAGCGCGGGCCGTCCCGGCCCGCAGCGGGTGGAAACGCAGAGACGTGCTGGAGAGCTCGCCCAACTTCAGGCGTGGTGACGCGCTGCGAGCCGGGACGGCTCGCGCTCCGGCGGCAGCGTCCGGTTGCGCCCGCCCGAAGGATTGCGCCGCCCCTCTTGTTGGTCGTCATACTCGGCTCGCGAGGACGCTCGCCCCACCGGGCAAGGTTCGCGCCGCGCTTTTTGTTGGTTGCCACTGGCTCTGGTGCTAACATTCGTTTCCTGACGTGTCAAGAATCGCACGGGTTTGCTTCAATCTCCTCTGGCTCCATTGCATGGTTTGCCAGACGCCGCCATTGCGCGCCGACGCGCCTCCAGCGGCGCTGCCTGATCACGGCCGTGTCCTGGTCGTTCACGATCCGGAGGCGACGGACGCCTACCGGCCGCGGCCTGACAGGGTCTTTGAGATGGTTCGGCGCGGCATCGAGAAATTGACTGGCAAAACCAACGCCGCCGATGCCTGGGGCACGCTGGTTTCCACGCAGGACATCGTCGGCATCAAGGTCTATTCCGCCCCGGGCGCTGGAAGCGGCACGCGGCCGGCCGTGGTGGAGGGCGTCATCCGCGGACTCCTCGCGGCGAAGGTCCCGGCCCGGAACATCATCATCTGGGACCGGCAAAAGGGCGACCTGCGGCTGGCGGGCTACTACGATCTGGCGGCGAGCCTGGGCGTGCGAGTCGACGGCGCGGCCAATGCGGGCTTCGATGAGGAAGCGTTCTACAATCCCGACGCTCCCATCCTTGGCCAGCTCATCTACGGCGACCTGGAGTTCGGCCGCAAAGGTCCGGGCATCGGCCGCAAGTCCTATCTCTCGAAGCTGGTTTCCAGGCGCCTGACCAAGATCATCAACATCACTCCGTTGCTGAACCACAACACCGCGGGCGTGTGTGGCAACCTGTTCAGCCTGGCGACGGGCAGTGTGGACAATGTGCGCCGCTTCGAAGTGGCCACCCGCCGCTTGGCGGAGGCGGTGCCGGAGATCTACGCGCTGCCGCAACTCGGCGACCGCGTCGTGCTGAACATCACCGACGCCCTCATCTGCCAATACCATGGCGAGCAGCACAGCCTGCTGCACTATTCGGTCGTGCTGAACGAACTGAGGTTCAGCAAAGATCCCGTGGCGCTGGATCTGCTTTCCCTGCGCGAACTGGATCGCCAGCGGCAGGCGGCGAAGGACGCGCCGCCGTCGCAATCCCTCAGCAACCACGTGCAACTCATCGAAAACGCGGCCCTGCTCGAACTGGGAACGGGCGAGTCCGAACGCTTGCGCATCGAGCGATTGCCGTAAGCGTTGAAGCGTGAAGCGTGAAACGTAAAACGTAACACGTAAGAGCAATTCGGAGCGCCTGACTCCTTTTACGTTTCACGTTTCACGTTTTTAGCCTCACGGTTTTGCCGTTCCTTGCTTCGCCGGTGCTCCCGCGTTCAGCGCAATCAGTACCTTGTCCGTCACATCAGGCACGCCGCGCGAGAAG
This sequence comes from uncultured Bifidobacterium sp., assembly GCA_964652165.1. Taxonomy (GTDB): domain Bacteria; phylum Verrucomicrobiota; class Verrucomicrobiia; order Limisphaerales; family JADJPG01; genus DASTLJ01. The sequence continues at coordinate 5,797 of CAZZAQ010000116.1, read as the reverse complement.
AGCACGTCGCTCGATTCGGGCCGGAAGCGGCTTGAGTTGAAGATGAATTGGAACCCTTCCTTCTCACCGACGACCCGCGTGGCAAGGAGGACATCGTCCAGGACACGTTTCTGGAGCCGGGCGGCTTGAGACTGGAGTTCGGCCTCGCCATCGGATCGGACTCGTTCGTAACGGACCTCGAATTCCCGAAGGTCGGCGAGTTTCTGCTCGAACCCCATTTTCTTTTCTACTCGCGCAGGACCGCTCAGGGCCGGCTCGAGGGAAAGGCGGCGAAGTTCCTCGGCCTGGTCAATGAGCTTGCGGCCTTCGAGCCGGAGCGTCTCCAGTCCCTTCAGAAAGGAAACTTCCTTGAGCTGGAGCGATTTGGCCGCTTCGCGGCCCTCCCGGTATTCGGCCAGCACGCGGGGCAGATCCAGGGTGGCCACTTTGAAGTCGGCAGCGAGGCAAAGCCCGGGCCAGAGCGCCACGAGGCAAGAGACGAGCAGCAATTTCATGGGGCGAGCGTGGCCGGCGAAGCCAGCCCCGTCAAGCCACGCTCCGGGGCGGAAAGGTGCAAATGAAATAGGCGGGCCATGGTAATCGGTCAGTGAAGCCGGAGCGATGGCCGTCAGGCTAGCGGAGCGCGGCATTCATGCCGCTTCAACTCCCGAAGTCGCGAAGGCCCGGAACCGGGCCATGCCCTCGAAGAGTCGAATAGTGAAGCGGCATAAATGCCGCGCTCCGCCCATCGGGTCGCCGGCTAAGTCTGAGCCGTTACGGGCCATGACGGCCCGCTTGAAAGAATTCTCCCAAGCCAATCTTCGCGCATTAAACCCCTGAACGGCGGTAGGGACGCGCTGCCTCGCGTCCAAGCCGACCGGCAGGTCGGCCCTACCATGTTCATGGGGAGCCTCCACGTCCAACTTCGGACGCGCATCGGGGCCATGAACCCGGTCGGAGCGCCGGACTCCGATCCGGCGCGTCGTGAAGCAATTTCCATCGAGCCGCATCGGAGTGCGGCGCTCCGGTTCATGGGGAGCGGGTCTGAACGGCCCACCGCAGCTCAGTATTGATCCGCCCGCGCGCCCTCGTCTTCCCGCTCGCCTGGGGCTGGGGGTTGGCTGGGGCCACCGTGGCTGGGGGCTGAGCCGCCCTGAGGGTGGCCAGTTGCTCCGGGACTGGGGCCGCGTACGCGATCCCCGCGTGCGCCATGG
>CAZZAQ010000116.1:3549-4594 GCA_964652165.1 uncultured Bifidobacterium sp. | reverse complement strand
CGAGAATCTCGTCGGCGGTCAACGCGTCTTGACCGGTCTCCGCGCCCGCCGCGGTCTCCGCGTCCGCCGGGGTCTGCGCGTCCGCCGGGGTCTGCGCGTCCGCCGCGATCCCGCCGTTCACCACGGTAGTCGCCGCGGTCAGGGCGCTCGCCGCGGTCGGGGCGATCCCGTTGTTCGCGGTACTCGGGTTGTCCGCCGCCCGCGGGCGGGGCTTCACCGGAGGAGGGGCCGCCGTGTTCGGCGTCGCGCTCGGCCATCGCTGCTTTGCGGCTGAGTTTGACGCGGCCTTTTTCGTCGATGCCGAGGCACTTGACCCAGATTTCCTCGCCCATCTTGACGATGTCCTCGACCATCTTGACGCGGAAATTGGCGAGTTCGGAAATGTGGACGAGGCCGTCCTGGCCGGGGAGGAATTCGACGAAGCAGCCAAATTCCTTAATGGTGACCACCTTGCCTTTGTAGATCTTGCCAATCTCGGCTTCCGCGGCCATGCCCTCGATTTCTCGCCGGGCGATTTCCATGCCTTCCCGGCTGGTGGAATAGATATTCACGCTGCCGTCGTCCTCGATGTTGATCTCGCAGCCGGATTCTTCGACAAGCCGCTTGATGTTTTTGCCGCCGGGGCCGATCAGCGCGCCGATCTTCTCGGGGTTAATCTTCAGGGTGATGATTTGAGGGGCGTATTTGCTGAGTTCCTTTCGCGGCTCGGCAAGGGTCGCGGCCATGTGCTCAAGGATTTTCAGTCGGGCGACGCGAGCTTTCTCCAGGGCCTCTGCCAAAATGTCGTGAGGGAGACCGCGCAGCTTGAGGTCGAGCTGGAAACCCGTGATGCCGTTGACGGTGCCGGCGAATTTGCAGTCCATGTCGCCGAAGGCGTCTTCCCAGCCGAGGATGTCCGTGAGGAGGCGGTATTCGCTGATGCGGTCATGGTCGTCGGTTTCGGAGCAGAGGCCGATGCTGATGCCGGCGACGGGGCGGGTGAGCGGGATGCCGGCGTCCATGAGGGCCAGGGTTCCGGCGCAGATGGAGGCCATGGATGTGGAGC
>CAZZAQ010000116.1:0-3474 GCA_964652165.1 uncultured Bifidobacterium sp. | reverse complement strand
GGCGTAGGGATAGGTGTCCAGCGGGAGCATCGGTTCGATGCTGCGCTCGGCCAGCGCGCCGTGGCCAATCTCGCGTCGGCCGGGTCCCATGATGCGGCCTGTTTCCCCGACGGAAAAGTTGGGGAAGTTGTAGTGGAGGATGAATTTCTTGGAGGTCTCGCCGCCGACGTAAGCATCGAAGTCCTGGGCGTCCTCGGTGGTGCCGAGGGTCGCCAGCGCGATGGCCTGGGTTTCGCGGCAGGATGGCGACTTCGCTGTGCAGCAGGCGCAGGTCGTCGGGGCCGCGGCCGTCGAGGCGTTTGCCCTGGCTCATGATGAGCCCGCGCATGGCCTCCTTCTGGATGTAGTAAAAGGCCTGGCTGACGGTGAAGTCGGTGATGGCTTCCTCGCCATGTTTTTCCTTGAGCTTGGCGCCAACTTCGTCGGCGATGGCGCGGCAGGCGCCTTCGCGGGCGAGTTTGCCGGGGGTGAGCAGCGCGGGCACCATGCGGTCGCCGGCCAGGGCCTTGGCTTCGTTGAGGATTTCGTCGGAGACGATGTTGAGGGTGATCGGACGCTTGGGCTTGCCGGCCTTGGCGACGAGGTGCTTCTGGGCTGTGATGAGCGGCTGGCAGCAGTCGTGGGCGCAGCGGAGCGCGGCATTGAAGTCGGCTTCGGAGATTTCCTTCGCGGAGCCTTCGATCATGACGACGTCGGTTTCGCTGCCGACGTAGACGAGATCGAGGTCGCTTTGGGCGCGCTCAGCGTGAGTGGGGTTGGCCACGAAGGCGCCGTTGACACGGCCCACGCGCACGGCGCCGAGGGGACCGTCCCACGGGATGTCGCTGACGGAAAGGGCGGCGCTGGCGCCGAGAATCGCGAGGATGTCGGAGTCGTTTTCCTGATCGGCGCTCAGGAGGATGGTCTGGACCTGGACTTCGTTGAACCAGCCTTTGGGAAAGAGCGGCCGGATCGGGCGGTCGGTGAGGCGGCAGGTGAGGATTTCCTTTTCGGTGGGCCGGCCTTCGCGTTAGAAGTAGCCGCCGGGGAACTTGCCGGCCGCCGAGGCGCGCTCGCGGTAATCGACCTGGAGCGGAAAGAAATCCTGTCCTTCCTTGGCTTTGATGGCGCCGACGGCGGCGGTAATGATGATGGTTTCGCCGAGCTGGACGGTGACGGCGCCGTCGGCCTGCTTGGCGATCCGGCCTGTTTCGATGGTGATTTGTTTGTCGCCGACTTGGGCGGTGATTTTTTCAGACATGATATTGGGGCCCCGCCGGCCTCAGAGGAACTTCAGTGAATCCCGAGGGACTTGGGACTGACTGAAATTACCCGGAGCCGGCGGGGCGGATTGGGCGCGTGGATGCGTTGGGTTGATTTCCCCCGGCCCGCCCACGCGGACAGATCGGAAGGAAAGCGGGCGCAACGGGACGACTGCGCCTCAAAACTCAGTTGGGGTCGGTTGACCCGGATGTCCATGGCTGGAATCAGAAGTGCGCGGACGGAACTCCGCGCTGCGAAGAGCGACGCACTCCGGCGCCGCGCAAGCCGCCTCAGTGGCGGAGCTTAAGCTTTTTCGTGATGGCCGTGTAACGGGAAGTGTCGGTGTTGTGGAGATAGTCCAGCAACCGCCGGCGCTGCCCGACCATCATCAGCAGGCCGCGGCGCGAGCCGTGATCTTTGTTGTTTTTCTGGAGGTGCTCCGTCAGCGAGTTGATGCGCTCGGTCAGCAGCGCAATCTGCACGTCCGCCGAGCCGGTGTCCTTTTCGTGACGGCGAAAGTCATTCACGACCTTCGACTTAGTTTCCAATTTCGTGCTCATCTGTTCTTCGATTTCAAGGCCGTAGAGTAGGGGCTGAACTGGGGGAGTGTAAAGGACTATTCGAGGACCCAAATCCACGCGTCATTTCGGACAGCAGGCTTCAACCACGAATGAACACGAATGGACACGAATGGAACTGACACGGATTTCACCGATTAACACGGATTGGTCCCGTGAGAATCCGTGAAATCCGTGTCCTCAATTCGGCCGGCCGGATTCGTGTGCATTCGTGTCCATTCGTGGTTGAAAAGCATTTCGTGAGGATCAGGGGAGAACTTTGCGAAGCCCGGCCAGGCAGCGCTCGTTTTGCGCCGGCGTGCCGACCGTGATGCGGACCCATTCGGGCAGTTGGTAGCCCGCCATCGGGCGGGTGATGATGCCCAGCTTCTGGAGTTCGGCGCAAACGCCCGCACCGTCGCCGACGCGGACGAGCACGAAGTTGGCCGCCGAGGGGATGAATTGCAACCCCAGCTCGCGGAAGGCGTCCTCAAAGAACTTCAGCCCGGCCTTATTGTTTTGCCGCGTGCGAGCGGCATGCTCGGTGTCGTCGAGCGCAGCAAGCGCCCCGGCCTGCGCGAGGGCGTTGATGTTGAAAGGCTGGCGGACCTTTTCCAGCGCGGCGATCAGCTCGGGATGCCCGATCCCGTAGCCGAGGCGCAGTCCTGCCAGGCCGTAAATCTTCGAGAAAGTCCTCATGAGCAGCAGGTTTGGATTGTTCCCGGAGCGAACCAGCGGCAGCAGTTCGCACGGCTCGTCCTGGAACTCGATGTAAGCTTGGTCCATCGCCAGCAGGACGTTTGGCGGGACTTCGTCCACCAGGCGCATCACGTCCGCGGTGGGCGCGACCGTGCCCGTAGGGTTGTTCGGGTTCGCCGCGAAGACGATTCGAGTGCGGGCGGTGATTGCCCGGGCCATCGCGGGCAGGTCGTGACCGAAATCGCGCGCCGGCACGGTGACGAGCACGCCGCCGAACAGTTGAGTGACGATCGGGTAAACGGCGAAACAGTATTGGGACACGACGACTTCGGCGCCCGGCGCGATCAGTGCGTGGCCCGCGAACTCGATGATCTCGTTGGAGCCATTGCCGAGGATCAGGTGCTCGGGGCTCACGCCGAGTTTCTCAGCCAGCCGGCGTTTGAGGTAAAAAGCGTTGCCGTCGGGGTAGAGGTGGAGATTGCGCAGCACGTTCTCCATCGCGGCGAGCGCGGCAGGCGATGGGCCGAGCGGATTCTCGTTTGATGCCAGCTTGATGATGTGCGCCGCCGGCAGGCCCAGCTCCCGCGCGACTTCCTCGATGGGGCGCCCGGGCTGGTAGGTCGGGATGAGGGCGAGGTTGGGGTTGATGGGAAGATTCATGACAAATCGTTAAATTGTTAAATTGTTAAATCGTTAAATCGTTGAAGCGTTGAAGCGTTGAAGCGTTGAAGCGTTGAAGCGTTGGAGGGTTGGAGCGTTGGAGCGTTGAACCGAGCAGCGATGCAGGCAATGCGGGCGATGTAACGATTTAACGCTCTAGCCCGGAAATTTCACAACTTTCTCGTCTCGGGTAATCTCCTCTCATTAACACCCCGCTTCAGCGGGGTGTTCGTGCGGGCCGAGACGAGAAACCGTTTCAACGGTTTCTCACACTTTGTCAAAACCGTTGAAACGGTTTCGACGCCGTCCGATGCGT
>CAZZAQ010000115.1:0-9436 GCA_964652165.1 uncultured Bifidobacterium sp. | reverse complement strand
AAGAAACCGAATCCATGGGGCTTGTACGACATCTACGGCAACGTCATCGAGTGGTGCCTCGACCAGTACGACGAAACGGGCTACGGCAAGCTCGAGTCGGCCGAGGGCTGGATCAAGTCCACCACGCCTTACCCGCAAGTGGCGCGCGGAGGCCATTGGGAGGACGAACAGGTGTCCATGCTGCGCAGCGCGGCCCGGCGGGCGTCGGAGCCTGCCTGGAAGCAACAGGACCCGCAGCTCCCGAAGAGCAAGTGGTATCACACGGACGCCCGATGGCTGGGGTTCCGCATCGTGCGCCCGCTGGCGGTGCCGCCGCCGGAGGAGTTGCTGAAGGTATGGAACAACGGCGTGGAGCGGGAGTAGGGGAGCACCGTGACACCCGCACGGGAGCGCTGCTGTGCCTGAAAGCCAGGCCTCGGCACATGGTAGATCCAGCACGTGTCGAAACGAGCGTGGCCAAGGTAGCGCAGGCTGCCCAGCCTGCTGTATCGCGGGTTGCCAACCCGCGAAGCTGCGAAGTGAACGGACCGTTGGTTGGCAAGCACGGCCATCGCCGACTGGCAGTCGGCGAAACAGCAGACAGGGCTGTCTGCGCTACGCGGAACGCGCGGCTTGCGTTCCCTGCGTTCGCCGGGCTAACTTCGCGGGAATCAACAGAGCGGCTCGGGCAGGCTCGATGAAGAAGCCACTCCATTTTGGCACGTTCGTTGCGCTCCTGGCGCTGGCCCTGGGCGCGGCGGGGGATCGCGTTCGCTTTACCGGTGGCACATTTCGCACCGCGCGCGAGGCCCAGGACGAGACCCAGGACGAGTCCGGCCGCACGCCCACCTGGACCAACGATCCGGTCTTCAATCGGGACGTGTTCACCTTCACGCGCGTCGAGTACACGGTCGATAACACGTACGGTTACGGCCACAGCGGCCTGATGCGCTGGTCCATCGACTTCCCGGACAGCGATCTCAACTTCTCCTGGCGCCTGCAACAGGTCACCTCGCTGAAGGTGGACCCCGACGGACGCGTGCTGAAACTGACGGACAAGGAGTTGTTCGATCATCCCTTCCTCTACATCGTCGAGCCTGGGCGGCTCAGGTTCAAGGAGGACGAACTGCCGATCCTGCGCCGCTACTTGCTCAACGGCGGCTTTGTCATGTTCGACGACTTCTGGGGCGACAACGAATGGCGGAACTTCGAGACGGAAATGAAACGGCTGTTCGAGGATCGCCCCATCGAAGATCTGCCGCTGGAACATCCCATTTTCCACGCTGTGGTCGATCTCCAGGAGAAGCCGCAGTTGCCGGGAATCAACTGGCTAAAGTATTACTTCAGCCGTGGCACCACTTACGAATCCAGGGATCCCGGCTCCGAGACGGTCCACTACCGGGCCATCTTCGACGACAAGCGCCGCATCATGGTGATGATTTGCCACAACACCGACCTGGGCGACGGCTGGGAGCGCGAAGGGGAAAACGAGGATTACTTCCATATCTTCTCGGAGAAGAAGGCTTACCCGATGGGCATCAACATCCTCGTCTATGCGATGACGCATTGAGGCGTGAGTATGCTGCGCGGAACGTCCCTCCCATCGCCCCCGCCGCTTCCCGGCGCCGCCTCTATGCCGAAGCGCTCGCGGAAAATCACGCTGCTGATCTTCGCGCTGCTGGCGCTGGTCGCCGTCGAGGCGGCGGTCGTCGTCTTCTTCATCTCCAGGATAGCCCGGCGGGCGGACGGTTCGCGATCTCGACCCGAGCCTGTCCGCACTGGCCGGCACTCCAGTCCGGCGCCTGCGCAATCCGGCCGATACACTTCGGCGCCCAAAGCCGCTCCCAGACCGGCGCTCAAGCCCTCCGGCCCTCGCGCTGCGCCGCCACAGTTCTCCGTGACGGGCGGAGTATTCACCAACCAGGTGGCCGTCGAGTTGAAGGCCGCCGCATCCACCGCGGTCATCCGTTACACGCTCGACGGCTCGGAGCCGGTGGAATCTTCGCCAGTTTATTCCCAGCCCATCGCCCTCGCGCAAACCACGCTCGTGCGCGCCCGCGCCTTCGAGGCCGCGCTGGCGCCCAGCCCCACGGTCAGCGCCACCTACACGAAGCTCGACGCGAGTGTCCTGGAGTTTTCCTCCAATCTGCCGCTCGTGATTGTCAACTCCTACAACCGATACATCGGCCCCGGCGGCTACATTCCCGCCTCGGTGCGTTTCATCGGCCTCTCCGGCGCCCGCTCGACGCTGAGCGGCCCCGCCGACTTCGACGGCCGCGGCGACCTCAAGCGCCGCGGCTTCACCTCGCTGCGCCTGCCCAAGCCTTCCTTCACCTTCAAGGCGCGCAACGACGACGGCGACAAGCTCAAGTTCTCCCCGTTCGGCCTGTCTGCCGAATCCGACTGGGTCCTTTACGCCCCGTACCAGGACAAGACGCTCATCCGCGACGTGCTCGCATTCGAACTGAGCAACCAGATGGGACGCTACGCGCCCCGCACCCGATTCGTAGAGGTCTTCCTGGCCCGCGGCAGCATGCCGCTCACCCGGAATGACAACCTCGGCGTTTACGTGCTCATCGAAAAAATCAAGCGCGGCAAGGACCGTGTGAACATCGCCAAACTCGGCCCTGAGGACAACGCCGAGTCGGACATCTCCGGCGGCTACATCTTCAAGCGCGACCACGGCTCGGTGTCCGGCCAGGGCCGGGGCTGGGGCTTTTCGCAAGCGCGCCCTACCGACGACGGTGTCGGCTTCAAGACGCCGCGCGACTTGCGCCTCTTTTTCGTCGACCCTTCCGAAGACGAGCTCACCGCCGCCCAACGCAATTGGCTGGCCCGCTACGTCACCCGCTTCGAGGACGTCCTCTACGGCCCGAATTTCCAAAGCCCCACCGAAGGCTACGCGAAGTACCTCGACGTGGACGCGTTCATCGACCACTTCTGGCTGGTGGAAATGTCCAAGAACATCGACGCTTTCCGTTACAGCGCCTACCTCCACAAACCGCGCAACGGCAAGATCACCCTCGGCCCCTGTTGGGATTGGAACCTCAGCTTCGGCAACGCGGACTACCACGGCGCCGAGGAAACCCACGGCTGGTACTACTCCTGGCTGCGGGACATCGAAATCTGCTGGGTGAACCGCTTGCGTGACGACCCCGAATTCGTCCATCGTCAGATCGACCGCTGGACTGAATTGCGCCGCGACCTCTTCGCCCCCGAACGGCTTCTGCGCCGCGTCGACGAACTGGCGGCGCAGCTTCAGGAAGCCCAGGTCCGTAACTTCAAGCGCTGGCCTATCCTCAACCGGTACATCCAGCCCAACCCCAACACGTACGGAAGCTACCAGGGAGAAATCCAAGCCATGAAACAGTGGATCCAGGGCCGCATCGCCTGGCTGGATCGGCAGTTCCTTTCCGCCCCTGCTCTCTCCGTCAAGGCCGGGGCCGTTCCCGCTGGCACCCCGCTCACGCTGAGCGCCTCCACTGGAAAAATCTACTACACCCTCGACGGCACGGACCCCCGTGCCCGGGGCGGTGCGCCGTCCAAAACCGCCCGCGAATACACCGCGCCGCTAGCCATCGACCGTGAACTGCACGTCATCGCCCGCCTCCGCCGCGGCGACACTTGGAGCGGCCCCACCACCGCCCGCTTCACGCTCGAGAAAGCCGCTTCACGGCCGTAGCGAGGGAGATGGGCGGGAGGGTGGATTCGAGAAATGAGCGCGGCTGTGGCGAAACCGAACCGCAGCGAATGGCTTTGTTTCGTCCTCGTCCACGCCACTCTGTGCGCGTAGCGCAGACAGCCCTGTCTGCTGTTTCGCCGACTGCGAGTCGGCGAACGTCCAGCCTGCCCAACAATGGTCCGTTCGGTTCGCAAGTTCGCGGGTTGGCAACCCGCGAAACAGCAGGCTGGGCAGCCTGCGCTACCTTGGCCCAGCTCTCTTCTCCATTGATCCCCGAGGCGGCTGCCGGAATACTCCGCGCCAAACCAATAAGACCATGATGAAAACAAAACGATCCGTGCTGTTGCGTTTGGGATTGGGCCTATGGCTCGTGAACGCCGGGCCAGGGATTCGAGCGGATGAAGGGATGTGGCTCTTCAACGATCCGCCGAAGAAGCTCCTCAAACAACGCTACGGCTTCGACGTGACGGATGCCTGGATGGAGCACGTGCAGAAGGCCTCCGTGCGGTTCAACAGCGGCGGATCGGGCGAAGTGGTGTCCGAGGATGGGTTGATCATGTCGAACCATCACGTCGGCGCGGACGCGCTGCAGAAGCTGAGCGACAAGGACCACGACTATCTCAAGAATGGTTTCCACGCGCGCACGCTCGTCGAGGAAAAGCCGGCTAAGGACCTCGAACTGAACATCCTGATGAGCATCGAGGACGTGACCGGGCGCGTGAACGCGGCGGTGAAGCCGGGATTGTCCGACGAGGCGGCGTTCAAAGCGCGGCGGGCTGTCATCGCCGGGATTGAAAAGGAGTCCCAGGACAAGACCGGCTTGCGCAGCGACGTCGTCACGCTCTACCAGGGCGGGCGTTATCATCTCTATCGCTTCAAGCGCTACACCGACGTGCGGCTCGTGTTCGCGCCGGAGCAGCAAATCGCTTTTTACGGCGGGGACCCGGACAACTTCGAGTATCCGCGCTTCGACCTGGACATCAGTTTTTTCCGCGCCTACGAAAACGGGAAGCCGGCGAAGTTTCAACATTACCTCAAATGGAGCGGCCGCGGCACGGCGGAGAATGATTTGGTGTTTGTGTCGGGCCATCCCGGGCGGACAAGCCGCTTGCTCACGATGGATGAGCTGGCCTACGTGCGTGATTATCGCCTTCCCAAAACCTTGAGCCGCCTGCACCGCCTCGAAGTCCTGCTCACCGCCTACAGCGGGCGCAGCCAGGAAAACGCCCGGCGCGCCAAGGACGAGCTGTTCGGCGTGCAGAACAGCCGCAAGGCCAACCAGGGCCGGATCGAGGGCTTGCTCGACCCCGCGGTCATGGCGACGAAGGCCGCGAAGGAGAAGAAACTCCGCGACGCGGTGGCGGCGAACGCTGAGTTCGAGGAGGCCCGCGACGCGTGGGACCGCATCGCGGTGGCGCAGAAGGTGATCGCCGACAATGCCCGCGTGTACAATCTGATCGAAGCCGGCACGGCGTTCAACAGCGACTTCTTCGGCATTGCCCGCACTCTGTTGCGCGCGGCGGAGGAGCGGCCCAAGCCCAACGGCGAGCGGCTCCGCGAGTTTGGGGACTCGGGCCGGGAATCCCTCGAGCTTCAACTCTTCTCCTCCAAACCCATCTACAACGACCTCGAGGAATTGCAGCTCGCCGATTCGCTTACGTATCTCGCCGAGGAGTTGGGCGTGACGAACTCCCTGTCGCAGCAGATTCTCGCGGGCAAATCGCCCCTCGACCGGGCGGCGCAGCTGATCAACGGCACCAAGGTTCACGACGTGGCCTTTCGCAAAAAGCTCTATGAAGGCGGCGCCGCGGCGGTGACCGCGGCGCGCGATCCGATGATCGAACTGGCGCGGGCGATCGACGGCGAAGCGCGGGCGTTGCGAAAAATCATGGAGACCCAGGGGGAAGCCAAGCAGCAGGCGCACGCCAAAATCGCCAAGGCCCGCTTCGCGCTCGAGGGCACGAGCAATTACCCCGACGCGACGTTCACGCTGCGCCTCGCCTACGGGACGGTGAAAGGCTACAAGGAGGGCGGCAAAAGCATCCCGGCCCATACGACGTTCGCCGGATTGTATGAGCGCGCCGCCGAGCAACAATATCGCCCGCCATTCGACCTGCCGAAAATCTGGCTCGACCGCAAGCGCCGGCTCGATCTGAAAACGCCGTTCAATTTCGTTTCGACGGCGGACATCATCGGTGGCAACTCGGGCAGCCCGGTCATCGATCGCGGCGGGGAACTGGTCGGAATCATTTTCGACGGCAACATCCAATCGCTGGTGCTGGATTTCATATTTACCGACGAAGTGGCGCGCGCCGTCTCGGTCGACTCCCGCGGCATTCTCGAAGCGCTGCGAAAGGTCTATGACGCAAAAAACGTCGTGAGCGAACTGACCACCGGCAAACGCGCGCAATAACGTAGCTGCGACCGTGAGGTCGCGGGCAGGATTCTCAGGCCGCGACGAAATCGATGCCGACGCCTAAGCTCCAACGCCCCGTCCCGCGACCTCACGGTCGCAGCTACGCGAATTACAAACCATGAGCTTGAATTCTGGCCCCGAGCACGCGGACAGCGTCGGCCCCGCGCAGGACACTCCTGCCGCCGCTCCGTTCCGACCATACATTCCCGCATCCTCATCCCTTCGGGAACTACGTCTGGTTCCGGTCATCGTCGGCGCAATCCTCGGCATGATTTTCGGCGCGTCGTCCTTGTACCTGGTTCTTAAGACCGGCCTGACGGTGAGCGCCTCCATCCCGGTGGCGGTCATCTCGATCGCGTTGTTCAGGACGCTCTCCAAGCTCGGCGCCCGCGACGCCACCATCCTCGAAAACAACATCGTTCAGACCGCCGGCTCGGCGGGTGAGTCCATCGCTTTCGGCGTCGGCGTCACCATGCCGGCGATTCTGATTCTGGGGTTCGATCTCCAGGTCGCGCGCGTCATCCTCGTGTCGGTGCTTGGCGGCCTGCTCGGCATTCTGATGATGATTCCCCTGCGCCGCGCGCTGATCGTCCAGCAACACGGGAAGCTGAAATATCCCGAAGGAACGGCCTGCGCGGAGGTCCTCAAAGCTGGCGCCTCGGACGAGTCCCGGGAAGTGGCGGCGCGCGCGGGCACAGGAGCGTCGGGCAAGGCGGCGACCGTGGGCGCAAGAACCATCTTCACCGGCTTCGGCATCGGCATGCTCTACAACGTGGCGATGAAGCTCTTTCCGCGGTGGAAAGATGCGCCGGAGCAGGTTTTTTCCGCGCCATTGAACGCTGGGTCCATCTCCTGTGAAATTACGCCCGAATTGCTCGGTGTCGGCTACGTCATCGGACCGCGCATCGGGGCGATCATGGCCGCGGGCGGGGTTCTCTCGTATCTGCTGCTGATTCCGCTGATCAAGTTTTTTGGCGAGGGTCTGGCTGGGGCTCTGCCGCCCGGCAGCACGCCGATTCGCGACATGAGTCCAGGGGCAATTCGCAGCGCCTACATTCTTTACATCGGCGCGGGCGCGGTGGCTGCTGGCGGCATCATCAGCCTGGTGCGCTCGATTCCGCTCATCTGGCACGGCATCCGGGAAGGATTGCGGGACTTCGGCGGACCGGCACAAAGCGGCGGACCCGTGCCGCGCACCGACCAGGACCTGCCGATGAAGTTTGTGTTCTGCGGCATCGCCGCGTTGATCGCCGCCATCTATTTCGCGCCCGGCCTCCACATGAATCTCGTCGGCGGGATCATGATTGTGCTCTGCGGGTTTCTGTTCGTGACCGTCTCCTCGCGGCTCACGGGCGAAATCGGTTCCAGTTCCAATCCCATTTCCGGAATGACCGTGGCGACGCTGTTGCTGACCTGTCTCGTTTTCCTGATGCTTGGATGGACGCCGCAAAGCAACCCGCTGGTGTACGTCACAGCGTTGTCCGTCGGTGGCATCGTCTGCATTGCTTCCTCCAACGGCGGCAGCACCTCGCAGGATCTCAAGACGGGATTCCTTGTCGGCGCCACGCCGCGGGCGCAGCAGATTGCAATTTTGATCGGCGCGTTGTGCTCGGCGCTGGTGCTCGGCCCAATCCTGCTTCAGCTCAATGACGCGGCCAAAGTCTTCGTTCCGGTCACCACCGAGTTGCGGACCGATCCTTCCAAGCTAACGCAGACCGCGCAACTGGTCGGACCCCAGGCGCGCAACGACCAGAACACCTACCGCGTCTGGCACAAGCAGGACGAAGCCGGAGGCCCGGCGCAGCAATACCTCGTCGATGACACCGGCAAAGCCGTTTATCTCGTCGATCCCGGGATCAACGGCACCGTCATGAAGCGGCCGGACGGCAGCGCAGTGAAAAAGTTCGACGCGCCCAAAGCCGTGCTCGTCTCCTACATCATCAAAGGCATCCTCGACCGGAAACTGCCGTGGGCGCTGGTGCTCTTTGGGGTGATGATTGCCGTGGTGCTGGAGATGTCCGGCATTCCGTCGCTGGCATTTGCGGTGGGGGTGTACCTGCCGATCTCCACGTCGGCGCCCATTTTCGTCGGGGGCATGGTGCGCTGGCTCGTGGACTGGCAGCGCCGCCGCCATGCTGATTACGCCCACATGACCGAGGAGGAACACGTCTCCGAAGGGGACAAAAGCCCCGGCGTGCTCATGGCCTCAGGCTACATCGCCGGCGGCGCCATCGCGGGCATCGTTATCGCCATCATGGCCGGCGTGCCTAAACTGAGCGGCTACTACAACAAGCTCCACGAGTGGGGCGAAGCCAACAACCCGTTCTACGCGCCTCTTACGCCGAATCAAGTTTCACCCGACCTGCTCTCGCTCCTTCCCTTCGCGGCGCTGGTGTTGATTCTCTATCTGGCCGGACGCGGCGCCATCCTGAGTGGGCGGAAGCAGGCGGAGCCTTGACCTGGAAATTGCAGTCAGATTTCGCCGCGGCAGTCCCCTCTCATTAACACCCCGCTTCAGCGGGGTGTCATGCCGGGCCGGAAGGATAAACCGTTTCAACGGTTTCTCACAGCCTGTCGAAACCGTTGAAACGGTTTCGAGGGCATTGGGCGCGCAGACACCCCGCTAAAGCGGGGTGCTAATGAAATCGACGCTTCGACGAACAATACGACTGGGAGATACCTAGGTGAGCACCAAGGCAGGCCGTCGGCCGGCCTGTTCGCGGCCCGATTGCGGATCGAAGTCAAGCCACACCAAATCGCCCCGCTCTGGAGGCTTCCTGTCACCACCTCACGGCCAACGGAAATCCCCCAATCCGTTTCCGCATGCACGTTCTCCGGCGTGACGCCGGCGAGCAGGTCGGCCAGGCGGTAACGCGGCTTCCGCCGTGCTTTTACGAGCACCCCGTCAGGAGTGCACACCAGTTCGACCTTCGCACCCTCGCGAATCCGCGCCTCGTCCGCGAGCGCCTTTGGGAGCCGTAGCGCCAGACTGTTGCCCCACTTCTGCACTGTCGTTTTCATAGCGTTTCTACAATGAAGATACGCGACAACTCGCCCCGGTCAATCCCCAAGGGCAGCGATTCTAATTGACCCGCTTCACCCGGAAGAATTGCGCCGGCGCGGACAGATTCGTTGAAAGCGTGAGACTGTCATTTGTCGCCAGCAAATTGTCCGCTAGCGCCGTCCAGGCCGTGAGGCTTGAAGAGGCTTCCACGCGGTATGTCTGGCCGGGAACAGACTCCCACTTCAACGACACGCTTTCGTCCGTCGCGGTAAGGGAAGTCACCCTGAATGGCCGCGTGAAGGGATTGTTGAAGACCATCAGCACGGGCAGGTGGTCGGAGGCCACAACGCTGTCA